>JAITBL010000149.1 GCA_031283575.1 Treponema sp.
CCCAGTTCGGTCTTAATCGCCTTGAGTTCTTCCTTAAGAAAATAATCGCGCTGGGACTTTTCGATCTTTTCGTTAATTTCCTTTTGGATGCGCTTTTGAATGCGCAGCAGTTCCTGTTCCTTTTTGATGAACACAAGCACCTGTTCCATGCGCTTGCGGACATTGAGTATCTCGAGAATTTTTTGCTGTTCCGCCTTGTCGATGTTGAGTATGCTGGCGATAAAATCGGCGATTTTGCCCGGATGATCGATGTTGATCATGTTAAGCCGCATTTCTTCGGAAAAAAGCGGATTGTTTTCGCTGATCTGCTTCATCTCGCTGATCAGGGCCCGCGTAAGGGCCTTGACCTCGCTGGTATTATCTTCTTCGTCATCCAGATATTCCACCGCCGCCACGATGGGCGCCGCCGCGTGAAGGGTCTTTTTAATCCGAAAACGGCGCAGCGTGGAAATAAAAATATTAACGCCGCCGTCGGGAAGATTGATCTTTTTTACAATCTTTGCCGCCGTACCCACCTGGTGAAGATCGGTAATGGAGGGATTTTCCGTCTCGTTCTGCATCAGCACAAGGCCGATAAGGGCGTCGCCTGAAACCACGTCTTCGATCACCCGTACATCGATGGGGTTCCCAATCATGATAGGGGTAAAAATGCCGGGAAAAATCGGCCGCCCCATCAGGGCTACCAGGGGCAGTTTGTGGGGCAATATCTGATCCAGGGGCACAACGCTTTGTTCGTTTATATTTTCACTCATAGGATTTCCTTATAATATGGGCAAAAACGCCCAAAAAAGCAAGCTAAAACGACGCCTGGGTCTCCACCCTGGCCCGAAAATGTTCTATACTGGCCCCATGGACAGTAAAGCCATGGACCTCGTAAGGGAGGCCTTTCACTATCAAAGCCGCTTTGCCGGTTCAACCATGGTCTTCAAGATCGACTTTCCGGTTACCGGGGAGCCGTGCTTCCCCTCCCTGATGCGGGATCTGGCCCTCCTCGCGCGGACGGGCTTCAAGGTGGTGATCGTTCCCGGGGCCAAAGAGTGGATCGACAGGGTGCTTTCCGAATACGGGATTAGGTCCGCCTGGGTGAGCGCCGGTGAAAACGGAAAACACGCCCTGCGCGTCACCGGCGAAAAGGCGATGCCCTTTGTTGAAATGGCCGCTTTTCACGTGGCGACGCGCTTTATGACGGCTCTGTCGGGCAGCCGCAGCGATTCGGTGATAGGCAGCTTTGTCCGCGCGAGGGGACTCGGCGTTGTCGCGGGCAGGGACATGGAAAGTACCGGCCGCGTCGAAAAAATCCTCACCGGACCCATAGGCAAGGTACTTGATCTGGGGCTTATTCCCATTCTGCCCTGCATAGGCTGGGGACCTTCGGGCAAGCCGTACAATGTGCCCAGCGACGAAATTGCCCTGGCCGCTTCGGCCGCGCTCGGGGCGGTCAAGCTTTTTATTATTTCCATAGGAAAGGGGCTGAGGGCTGGCGTCCTCAAGCTGCCGGAAAACGTCGAGATTGGCGAGAACGGCCGCATTATCAGGCTTACCCCAAGGGAAGCCGAAGCGGTACTGGCCCTCAACGCCGGCGCGGACGCGGCGCCGGCGGAACTGCGTCTGGCGCTGGCGGCGTCGCGGGCAGGGGTCGAGCGGGTTCACATTATCGACGGCCGCGAGGAAGGGGCGGTGCTGCGGGAGCTGTTCTCCAACCTCGGCGCGGGCGTCATGGTATATGCCGACGAATACGAGGCGATACGGCCCCTCAAAACCGCCGACATTCCCGACGTGCTGCGTATCATGGAGCCCCTTATGCGGCAGGGCGTACTGGTACGGCGCGGACCGCAGGACATTCAGGAAGGGAAAGAGAATTTTGCCGTCTTTGATATAGACGGCAAAGTACACGCCTGCGGAGCGCTGATCCCCTGGGGCGAAGGCCAGGGCGAAATCGCCGCGGTAGCGGTAGACCCCTCTTACTCCGACAGGGGGCTGGGGCGGCGCATTGTAGGCTTCCTCATCAACAGGGCCTCCAAAGCGGGCCTGTCCAGGGTTTTTGCGCTTACCACCAAAACCCTGGACTGGTTCGAGGCTCTGGGTTTTAAGGAAAGCGCGCCGGAAAGCCTGCCCGAAGCGCGGCGCAAAAATTACGACGGCGAACGAAAGAGCAAGGTATATTCCCTGGAATTATCCGAAAGTCCGGTTTAATACCCCGCGGCTCAAAACCGCAGCGCCTGCGAAAATTTGGCGCAATTCCACGCCGCTGTCAATTACAAGCGCACGGGCAGGGTAATGCGAAAACACGTCCCTCCGTCCGCGGAATGTTCCCGCGAACTTACCGTTATTTTCCAGCCGTGGGAATCGATGATGCCTTTAACGAGGGCGAGGCCCAGCCCCATGCCCTGTTCACGGCGGGATGACGTGCCGCGGTAGAAACGTTCGAAAATGTGGGGAAGGTCATCGGCCTTGATGCCCGGCCCGTTATCGGTTATTTCGATGACCGCTTTGCCTTCATGCGGCGCATAACGTTCCGGCGCGCTTTTGGCTTCGCCCGCTTTGGAGGCGGCCGCGCTTTGCATAAAGGCGGAAAAACGGATGCGGTCGTTTTCGCGCGTATAGCGGATCGCGTTGTTCACTATGTTAATCAGGGCGCGGCTTACGAGGCGGCTGTCCATCAAAACAAACGCCGAGGGATCAATGTTTACCGCGGTCTCGACAACGCGGTGGAAAATTTCGCTGTCCTGTTTGATTTCGCGGCACATTTCTTCAAGGTATTCGGCCAGGCAGACGCTTTGCATGGTTTCCCGCCAGTCGCCCGAATCAATGTGCACGACATCCATGAGGTCGTCGATCATTCCCTCCAGCTGCTGTACCTTGGAAGTAATAATTGTCGTTGAGCGGTGCAGGGCCCCGGGATTGGTGTCGATACCGTCCTCAATGGCTTCGGCGTAACCGCGGATAAGGGCCAAAGGAGTTTTAAGATCGTGGCTCATTCCCATAACAAAGCGGCTGCGGCGCAGTTCATCTTCTTTTAATTCAAGGCGCATGGTATTAAGGGAATGGCCCAGGCTGGCAATTTCGTTGCTTCCCTTAATATCCACCGCAAGATCAAAATCGCCCGACGCGATGCGGCGCGTCGCCTTTTCCAGCATGGTTACCGACGATGTCAGCGAACGGATAATAATGATGATCATCACCATGACAAACAAAATGGTTACGCCGACGGCGATAAGAAACAGCAGAAAAAACATGAACATGGGCGAGGTTATCTTGTCATCATGATCAAAACGGTTAAGGACAAGAAGATTTTCGCTGATCCTGGGAAATGTCTGCAAGGAATAACTGTAACGGCCGTTTTGGGTTTTAAGCTGCAAAGACAGATCGCTTTGACTGACAAGGTATCCCGCCGGCAGTTCTTCCATGGTCGAAAAAATCACGCGCAGATCCGTGGTAAGGATCACCGTTTCCATGCCCCTTCGCGTGCGGGCCAAATGGAACGAGATTTTTTCCCAGTCGCTTTTTTTCATGTTTTCATTCAGCCAGGGGGCGATCTCTTCGTAAACCGGTACTGCGATTCGCTCCTGGATTTCCCCGGTAAGCCGCAAAAAAAAGCCCGCGCCAATAAGGGTTAAAAACGGCATAAGAATGATTCCCGCAAAAAGCAGGTACATTTGTGTTTTTATTTTCACGGCGTTTTTCCATCGGCGGAATTCCCGAAAGGCGAAGGTTCCAAAAGGCCGGCGGAATTTTCGGGCATGCAAAAACGGTAACCCATGCCGTGTACCGTTTCGATAAATTCGGGTTTTGCCGGATCGGACTCGATCTTTTTTCGAAGCCGCTGTACGTACACCGCCACCGTGGTAAGATCGCCGTAACGGGTTTTCCACACTTCGTTATAAATTTGCTCGGGACTGGCGGGGACAAGCGGATGTTCGGTAAACCATGCGAGCACTTCGTATTCCCGCGCCGACAGGGGAATGCGCCGGCCGTTTTTCTTTAAAACGCAGCCGTCGTAATCAATCGTAAAAGGGCCAAAGGCGCAAATATGGTTGGTTTCCTTTGAGTTTTTAATGCGCTGCAAAATAGCCCGTACCCGCGCCGCCAATACGCGGGGCGAAAAAGGCTTGGTGACAAATTCATCGGCGCCCGAAGTAAGGCCCGAAATCAGATCTTCGTCGGCGGTGCGGGCGGAAACGATCATGATGGGCGTACTGCGCCGCTTGCGGTACACGGCAAGGAATTCAAAGCCGTCCATGCCCGGAAGGTTCAAGTCCAGAAGGATAAGGTCGGGCTCGCGGTCTTCAAGCCGCGCAAGGGCGTCTTCGGCGCTCTCCACACAGCTGACCTCAAGGCCCTCTTTGCTCAAATAGAGGGACACCAGATCCGCGAGTTCCTTGACATCTTCTATTACCAGAACCGAACCCTGCATTTTACGCAGAGTATACCCCGGACATTTTACCGCCGCAAGTTTTTCCGCCGAATATAACAAAAAATTATAAGCGTTACTTTGCCGGCTTTGAGCCAATCAGGGTAAACGACATGCCGCACTGGTAACGTTCGCCGCTCTCCGGATTGACCGCCTTTTCTCCCGCATAGTAACCCACCGAACCGGTGGAAAAATCCTTGGGATGCGCGTAGATCGTACTCCACATGCGGCCTTCGCTGTCTTTAATGGTAATTTCAAGAAATTTGGGGGCTTTGGGGTCCCGTTTTGCCGGTTCACTCATACGGATAGTGTATCACGATTACCCGCGCCTGACAATCACGGGGTAGGGGCGCACGGTATAGCCGCCTCGCGTATTCTTTGGCGCCCTTAACCGTGGTACTGGAATGGCAGCAGCCCCCGCTACAAAAGAAGAACTAAAGGCCCAATTTCCGAATAAGTTGACACCGGCGGGGGATAGTTGCAAAAACCGGCAAAACAGGGTATATTCCAAGTATAGGAACCCTACATGAATGTAAAACAGGCTGAAAGGGCCGAAACCGGAATAAATGGCGATATTTGCCCTGAATGTGGTAAAGTTCATGTTCCCAACGCCGTTACCCTGGTCGCCATGCGGGAGGCCGAGGCTATTGCGACCGGAAAAATCCGGGTGGAATGGCAGCGTCCCCCCGCTACAAAGGAAGAATTGAAGGCCCAACTGTGGAAAATGGCAAAAGACGCCTAGCCAATGTTCGACTTTCATTTCTCTAATCAATTCAAGAAAGACCTCAAGGTGGCGGAAAAACGCCGCTGTAACATGAACGAGATGACCGAAATAATCGCTAAAATCATTTTTGAAGAACCTCTGCCGGAACGTTGCCGTCCTCACAATCTTTCCGGCAATTGGAGCAATTTCACCAATAATGTATTCATATGTATCACTATTTGTCATATTAAAATATTTTTTTATGTGAAAACAAAATAGAAACGCCAATATAAGCAACATTATCCCAAGCAGTCTATTCCAGAACGAATAAATTTTGACCGTCATTGTTCGCCAAACCAATTTTCTTCCCAACATATATTGTTCAGTATTGCAAAAAATACAAGCATATTACGCATACTTACTCCAGCTCCCTGCGCGGGCCGGCGAATGCGGCCCTTACAGCACGCTCTGCAAAAACTGTTTGGTTCTTTCCTGTTTGGGGTTGGTAAAAAGTTCCGAAGGCGGAGCGATTTCGAGGATCGATCCTTCAAACATAACGGCCACCTTGTCCGCCGCCTCGCGGGCAAAGCCCATTTCGTGCGTAACTACCATCATCGTCATGCCCGCCTGGGCAAGGCTCTTCATGACGCTGAGCACTTCGCCGACCAGCTCGGGGTCCAGGGCACTGGTCGGTTCGTCAAAGAGCATGATCTTCGGCTCCATGGCAAGGGCGCGGGCAATAGCCACGCGCTGCTGCTGCCCGCCGGAAAGCATGGACGGGTACGCGTCGGTTTTATCGCTAAGGCCCACGCGGTCAAGGAGCTGTTTCGCCTTTTCCCGCGCGGCTTCGACGGGAACCTTTTTGACGTGCATGGGGGCGAGCATAAGATTTTCGATCACGGTTTTATGGGGAAAGAGATTAAAACTTTGAAAGACCATTCCCACTTCAAGCAGCGACGCGTTCAGCTCGTGATGGGTAAGGTGCGCGGCGTTTATTCCGTGGCGGCAGTCAAAGAGCAGTTTGTCTTCAATATAGATCTTTCCCGAATCAATGGTTTCAAGGCGGTTGAGACTGCGCAGATAGGTTGATTTACCCGCGCCGGAAGGCCCGATGATACAGACCACTTCGCCCTGTTCGACGGTAAGGGAAACATTTTTGAGCACTTCGAGGGGACCGCGCCCGTTTTTCCCCTGAAAAGTTTTTGAAACATCGACGGTCTTGATCATTGACATGGTTTTCCCCTAAACGTAAACCGAATATTTTTTTTCCAGTTTATGAAAAATGAACGTAAAAACCGCGGTTATGATAAGGTACAGTATCATTGCCGGTATATATACCATTGCCGACGCGGTTGACGACGAAATTGAACGGGTTACCTTGGTTATGTCGGTAAGGGCGATAATCGAAACCAGGGACGCGTCCTTGAGCATCATGATAAATTCGTTGCCCACCGGCGGAATAAGACGCCGTATCGACTGGGGAATGATCACAAGGCTCATCGTTTGACCATACGGCATACGCAGGGCTTTTGCCGCCTCGAACTGACCCTTGTCGATGCTCTGTATCGCCGCGCGGATAATTTCGGCGCAGTAGGCCGCCGAGTTAAGGCTAAAGGCGATAAAGGCGGCGATAAAACGGTTGTTGATGGTCAGGACCGAAGTAATTTGGGGAAGGCCGTAATAAATAAAATAAAGCTGCATCAAAAGCGGCGTGCCCCGAAAAAAGAAAATATACGCCGAACATATCCTGTTAAGCCAGGGTTTTTTCGACATTTTGCCCAGAGCCAGAAAAAGGCTCCCCACCAGCCCCGCCGAAACCGCAAGTATCGTCAGCCACAGCGTGATCCGGGAACCTTCCAAAAGCTGGATCACCCAAACGGAGATTTGCCGGACAAAATCCCTGACGCTCGTGGGCGCCGCGGGCAAAGCAAAAAAAACAAGGCCCGCTCCGGCGGCGAGTACGGCGGCCGCCGTCAAAAAAGTCAAAAGAATGAACGGGACTTTTCGCTGAATGGTATAGACGCTGTTTTTCCTCAAGGCGTATACGTTTCCGGTGGCAAAAACCCCCAGGAAAGCGCCCCAAAAAATACCAAGCGACGCTATTTGTATAAAACGGTTGGCAAGAAATCCGGCGTAAAAGTTAAGCGGCAGATAGTACAGCAGCAGGGGCAGCAACAATTCTCCCAAAAACAGCGCAATAACGAACCAGCGTTTTCTGTACAGGGGAATATCATCATAGCTGACATGGCCCTCGCATAAACTGAACATCTGTTACCTCGTCTTCATGAACCCCTTCCAAAACAGGGTTTTGGAAGGGGTTCAACGGACGGCATGAAACCCTTCGGGTTTCAATGCCGCCGTCAGCGGACCGAAGACACCACGTCGGTTCCAAAAACATCCTGGGAAATTCTTTGGAGCGTACCGTCGGCAAAAAGTTCGTCCAGGGCCTTGTTCAGAGACGCGGTAAGCGCGTCGTTGCCTTTTTTAAGGCAAACGGCGAGCACTTCGTCGTTGCTTACTTCGGCGACAATCTCATAGGGATTGCCCGGCTTGGAAAGATACTCGGCGGCTACGACGCTGTCAACAAGGATAACGTCGACGCGGTTCAGGGTCAGTTCGTCAAAGCAGTTCATCACCTTGTCGTATTCAAAAACCTCAACCTTTGCTCCGGATTTTT
>JAITBL010000182.1 GCA_031283575.1 Treponema sp.
ATCCCGAAGGCAACCTCTGGCGGGACACCCTGGACGCGACCCATCAGCCCATCCTTATGGTGAACAATCCCATCGGCGCTTTCTTTAAAGGCGGAGATACGGAAACGGAATGATCGTCCCCGCCGAAAGGCGGGTTCCTGGTACCGTGTAACAGCAAAAAGTACTGTTTAAGACTTTTTAACCACTGAGGCGCACAACGGACACAAAGAAGGAGGAAGCTCTCTCCTTTGCGCGCCTAAATCGCGCCCAGTTCCCGTACTTCCTTTACCAGTTCGCTGTCGTCGTGGATATCCTCTATCGGCGCGGCAAGGCGCCAGGTCCAGTTAAAGTCGTTGGCCGTGCCGGGTACGTTGATCCGTTCGCTTGCGGGATCGTCCGCGTACCATTTTTGCGAAAGATGCAGCAGATCCTGAAGCTGAAAGACCCGAAAGCGCGAAGCGGCGGCCGCGGTTTTTTTCAAAATAATCTTGGCGCTTCCCTGATTGTACACGCGGGGCAGGGAGGGCACGCCGATAAAACCGGCAAAGGTTTCCTGATCCGCTTCGGTGTCCCACCATTCACGCAGGGTGGAACTGTCGTGCACCGAAGGCGTACATACGCTAAGTTCAGGATAGTCCTTAAAAGGCACATAGGGCTGGCCCTCCTGATCCCAGCGGCGAAACCAGCGGATTACGCGGAGTCCCAGGATGCCGAGCTTCGTTAAAACGCTGGGAACGCAGTCGGGTACGGCGCCCAGATCCTCGGCGCAGGGAATCATCGCCGAAGATTCCGTCAATACCGACAGAAGTTTTTCCCCCTCGCGTTCCCAGATTTTTTCCGACTCAACGCGGTGTTTTTCGGTCAGCGCCTCCACCGCGCTTTTTTCTTCGGCGTTAAGCGAAGCGTAGGCGCGGGATTCGCGAAAGTACCAGACAGGAAAGAATTCGCCGCCGCTGTATTCAAGAAAGAGCCGGTTGTGCCAGGCCCGTATCAAAGCTTCTTTGGACGCGGGGAACAGATTCAGGGCGTTAATATCCTTTTCACCCGTAATACTTTCTTTAAAAAGCCAAAGCTCTTCGTTGCCGATCCGGTCCAGAGCCGATTCAAAAATACGGGCGGCTTCAGCGGCGATTTCTTCCAGGGAGCCTGCCGCAGGGTTCTGTTTGACGCTGTCCCAAATTTCGGAAGTGGGCACATGGGGCCGGCTTAACCAGCGGATACGGTTATTGTCAAAGCCGAGCGCTTCAAGATCCGCGCGCGTGATCGGCAGATAGGGCGCATAGCGCCCCAGCGCGGAAGAACTATCCGCGCGGGAAGAAGCCCAAATGCGAAAGAAACCCAGCACGTGATCGATACGGTAGGCGTCGTAGTATTGAGCCGCCGCCTTGAGCCGCGCCTTCCACCACGTGTAACCATCGGCGGCCTGGGCTTCCCAATCGTAGATGGGAAAGCCCCAATTTTGGCCGGCGGGGCTGTACATATCGGGCGGCGCGCCGGCGGCAAGCTCCTGCTTGAAAATATCGGGGTGAGCCCACACATCGCAGGAATCTTCGTTCATCAAAATGGGAAGGTCTCCCTCCAGCTTTATTCCGATGTCGCGGACCGCCTGGGCGGCGCGGGTAAACTGGCGGTCCAGCGCTTTTTGCAGCCAGGCCCAGAAGAGATGTTTTTTCCGCAGGGCGGAATCATCCCATAAAAAATCAATGTCGCCGCCCGTTACCTGACGGTACTCGGGCCACTCTTTCCAGCTTTTTTCGCCGTTGCTTTCCTTAAGACGGCGGAACACGGCATAGGGTTTAACCCAGGCGTTTTTTTCGATCCACGAGGCAAGCGGGCCGCTCTTTGCCTGCTTGTCAATTTCCGGCCAGGCGGCGTCGTAAATTTTGCGGAGCAGATCCATTTTGGCCTTGAGTACGCGGTAATAGGGAAAGCGGATTTCGCCGTTAAAACTTTTGTCCAGTTCGTTGATTTCCCCGGTAAAGGGCGCGGCTTCCTCAAGAACGCTGAGGCACAGATACAGCGGGTTAAGGCCGAAGGCGGTCAGGGCGCTGTAGGGGGAACTTTCGTAGCCCGTATCGTTTACCGGCAGTATCTGGATCAGGCCAATCCCCATGTCGGCGCAGAGTCCCGCAAAGTCGATAAGGTCGAGAAATTCGCCCACACCGCTCGGCCTCTTTCTTCTCAGGGCGCCTACGGGAACCACCACCCCGACAAGCCGCTGTTTTTCCGCACTACCGGAGTTTCTGTTTTTATCCGCCATATTTACCTCGTCTCTCATAGTATACTATACTTTTACCGTGAATAAAATATTATATGAAAAAATAATGGAGGCATTCTCTTCTGTTCTGCCCATAACGGCCATTGTACTGATCGCCAGCGTGTTTTTGGTGCCGATGCCGACAGGAACGATTCTGACCTTTATTGTGGGGGCGGCCCTGCTCATTCTGGGAATGGGTTTTTTTACCATGGGCGCCGAAATGGCCATGATGCCCATGGGCGAAGGTATCGGCATACAGCTGACCAAAACCAGAAATATTGCGCTTGCCCTTTTGGTTACTTTTGCCATGGGCGTCGTCATCACCATTGCCGAACCCGACCTCCAGGTGCTTGCCCGTCAGGTGTCGTCCATTCCCATGATCAGCCTGGTCCTTGCCGTGGCCTGCGGGGTGGGTTTTTTTCTCGTAATAGCCATTCTTCGCATTCTCTTCAGGATAAAGCTTTCGGCGCTGCTCGTGGTCTTTTATATCGTGACTTTCGCCCTGGTATTTTTTGCGCCGGACAACTTTGTGCCCGTTGCCTTTGATTCGGGGGGCGTTACGACCGGGCCCATCACGGTGCCCTTCATCCTTTCCATGGGCCTGGG
This sequence comes from Treponema sp., assembly GCA_031283575.1. Taxonomy (GTDB): domain Bacteria; phylum Spirochaetota; class Spirochaetia; order Treponematales; family Breznakiellaceae; genus JAIRYT01. The sequence continues at coordinate 2,843 of JAITBL010000182.1, forward strand.
CGCGGCGGCCCTGCGTACCGATAAAAATTCCCAGGAAGATTCCTTTGGTCTGGTGGCGCTGTGCAGCGTCGGCCCAATCCTTGCCGTGCTCCTTCTGGGCATTCTCTTTGACCCCCAGGGAACCATGGTTGAAAGCCACGTCGTTCCCCATGTGGAAACATCGCGCGATGTGGTGGAAATTTTTGCGGTCCGCTTTCCCGATTATACGGCGGAAGTAATCCGCGCCATGGGGGCCATTGCCGTCTTTTTTGTGATTTTCCAGATAATTTCCCGCCGCTACAAAAAACACCAGATTGCCCGTATCGCCGTGGGTTTCTTCTATACCTTTATCGGCCTCGTGGTTTTTTTGACCGGCGTAAATGTGGGCTTTATTCCCGTGGGCCAGTTCCTTGGTTCCGAGCTGGCCGTTAAATCCTTTAACTGGATTTTGGTGCCTTTGGGAATGCTCTTTGGTTACTTTATCGTTGAAGCCGAACCGGCGGTCCACGTCCTGATCAAGGATGTGGAAGAAATCTCGTCGGGCGCCATTCCCCAAAAGGTGATGAAACGGGGCCTTGCGATAGGTATGGCAAGCGCCCTGGGACTTGCCATGCTGCGTCTCCTTGCGGGTATTCCAATCCTGTACATTCTGATACCCGGTTACCTCGCCGCCCTTATCCTGACGTTTGTGACGCCCGCCATTTTTACCGGCATTGCCTTTGATTCGGGCGGAGTCTGTTCCGGCCCCCTCACCTCAACCTTTCTCCTTCCGCTGGCGATGGGCGCCTGCGAAGGCCTTAAAGGAGATCTTGTGAAAGACGCTTTCGGCATGGTCGCCATGGTCGCCATGACGCCCCTTATCGTGATCCAGATTGTGGGGCTTGTTTATGGCACCAAGCTGAGGAAATCCGGCGAAAAGGTGCAGGAAGAACTGGGGGCCCTCAATCTTGACGATGCCGGCGTGATTGTCGAATACCCCTACGCCTACGGAGACGCGTTATGAGAATGCGCGGCCTGGCGGCTCTGCGGGAAGGCTTGAAGGTTCGCGGCGAGCGGGTCAAAGCCAGGCGAGAAAAAAAAGCGGCGGAAAAGGGAGTGCCCGCCGGCAAGGATACGCCTGTCCTCAAATTTATGGTGTTCATTCTGGATTGGTCCCGATCCAAGGCGATCACCGAAATTCTTGAGGAATCTCATGTCCGTTTTCATTTTATCTGCAAGGGCCGAGGAACGGCGAGTTCGGAAATTCTTGATCTGCTGGGCATAGGTTCCAGCGAAAAGGCCGTGGTGCTCTGTCTGGAGCAGGACATCATGGTGGCGGTGCTCCTCAAGCGGATCAGCAAGAGCCTGGGCCTTAACAACCCGGGCGCCGGCATTGCGTTTACCGTTCCCCTTTCGGGGATCAACAAACCCATTCTCCAGGTGTTCAAGCAGAGCATTCATAAAAATATCAGCGCGGAAGAATCGGCCGCGGCGGCGAAGGCGGCAAAAAAGCGGCTTGAAGAAGGAAAAGGTATGAAACAGCACGATCTTATTGTTATCATGGTGAACCAGGGTTACAGCGACGAACTGATGAGCTGCGCCCGCGAGGCGGGGGCTTCGGGGGGGACGGTGATCAGCGCGCGGGGTCTGGCCCACCGCGGGCCGGTCAAATTTTTCGGTATTTCGGTTCAGGATGAAAAGGAAATTATTACGATCCTGACGATACGTTCCAAAAAAGTTCCCATTATGAAGGCGGTAAGCGAACGTTACGGCATGGCCTCCAGGGCCCAGGGCATTGTCTTTTCCCTGCCGGCGGAAAATATTACAGGGCTTGACCTGGAGTAAAAACAGTAGTATACTATAATCCAGTGGAGGATTTTATGAAAAATTTCGTTTGTGTTTTTTTGATTGTGTCAGCCGCTCTCGCTGTTGTGGCCTGTGGCTCAGCGCCCACACCCGCGGCCGCGGCTCCGGCGGCCCCTGTTCCCAGCGGAGATCTTATTCTGGATGGCGCCGCCGCTTACACCACCATAGGGGGCGACTGCCTTTCTTCTGTCGCCGCAAGGGTGTACGGTAACAAATTTTACTTCCCGATCATTCAGAAAGCTTCCGGCATTACTACCGATCCTGATGTAATCAGTATCGGCCTCAAGTTGACGCTGGTTGATCTGCCGCGGAACCTGCGTGACGCGGGCGCCAAGGCAAAGATTAAACAGTACATTGCCGATGCCGCCGCTACCTACAACAACAGGGACAGCGCTATTGCCCGGCAAATGCAGAGCTTTGCGTCCGGTTTATAAGGCCTTTCTGCGCCGCGGCAAAAGCGGCGGGGAGAGTCATACACGCTTGTAAAAAAGGCCCCGTAATTACGGGGCCTTTTTTTCCCCTTGCTGTTAACGCCGGGGAAGGTTTCGGGTGTGGAAGGTTTAAATGCGCCGGATTCCGGCACGCCAGTGCCGGGACATGGAGCGTTTGAACCTTCGCCACACAAAGAAAAAGCGGAGGCCGTGGAGCGGCCGAAGCGTTTAATCGAAGGTATAATTGTGACGGTATCCCGCTTTTGACACATGCGTCCCCCTGTGGTATACTACTGCCATGCGTTTTTTGAGACAGCTTGTCCAGATGGTATCGGGAGACGCTTCCCAGTTTAATCTTACCATCAGGCTTGGCATTGCCCTGGGCTTTATCGTTATTCAGGTTCTGCTGATAGCCCTGACGCCGGTTTTTGTCCGGTGGATCAAGGACAGGGTAACTGTTTTTGGGAAAAAGCATGTCCGCTCTTTTACCATACGAAAAGTCAAGATTTTGGATACGGCCCAAATTCTCGAAGCGGTCTATTTTGTCCTTACCGTCTTCAAAATCGCGCTGGTTGTTTTTCAGCTTTCCATTAGTATTCCGCTGGTATTCAGCCTTTTTACGCTGACCCAGAACCTTGCGGCAACGCTCTTTGACTATATCCTTACGCCGCTTAAAACGGTTTTTTTTCACGCAATCGGATACATCCCCAATCTTATCACCATCGCCATATTTATCATCATCGCCAAGTACGTGATCCGGTCGTTTAAATTTTTCGCCCTCCGTATTGAAAAGGGCAAACTTGTTATCCCCGGCTTTTATTCCGAATGGGCGCTGCCCACGTTTAATATTCTGCGTTTTGTGATTTACGCGTTTACCACGGCAATTATCTATCCCTACCTTCCGGGTTCCGATTCGCGGGCTTTTCAGGGCGTGTCGGTTTTTGTGGGCATCATTGTTTCGTTTGGGTCTTCTTCCGCCATCGGGAATCTGGTAGCGGGAATTGTGCTTACCTACATGAGGCCCTTTAAGGTCGGCGACCGCATCATGATCCAGAACATCACGGGTTTTGTCGTGGAAAAGTCGCTGCTTATCACGCGGCTGCGTACCCACAAAAACGAATACGTCACCTTTCCCAACACCATGGTGCTCAACGCAAGCATTGTAAATTATCACATTTCTTCGGCCGATGACGAAAGCGCCCTGCTTCTTTACGCGGAGATCACTTTTAACTACGCGACGCCCTGGGAAATTATTCACGAACTGTTAATTGGCGCGGCCCTTAAAACGGAGCGCGTTCTTAAAAACCCCAAACCCTTTGTACTGCAAACGGCCCTGGACGATTTTTACGCCCATTACCAGATTAACGCGTACATACGGGAAGTTGATTATGCGCCGGCGATCTATTCACAGCTGTTTCAAAACATCCAGACCGCGTTCCGTGAAGCCGGCCTTGACATGACGGCTCCTCACTTCAGGATAAATCTGGACGAGGCGGCGCGGATTCCTCCGGCCGGTCTGCTGAAAAATCCCGAATCGCCCGCAAAAAAATCCCGCCGTAACGCTTGAGTTTCGCCTCGCCCACGCCGGAAACGTCAAGAAACTGTTCCTCTGTCCGGGGGCGCTTTGCGCACATGTCGAGCAGCGCGGCGTCGGTAAAAATAATGTAAGCGGGCACAGCCTCTTCGCGCGCCGTCTGAAAACGCAGTTCCTTGAGTTTGGCAAGAAGGGCGGGATCGGCGGCGGGTCTTTTTTTCGCCGCGAAAAGCGCGCCCGGCCCTGGTCCGGCTTCGCGGGGCAGCATCATCGTGAAGTTTTGCTCCCCCCGCAGCAGGGAGCGGCATTTTTCGCAGAGCGAAAGTACCGGATAATTGCCGCCCGAAGCGGCAAGAAAACCATGGCGCTCAAGTTCATCAATGATGAGCCTGACGCGGTAAGCGCCGTCTCCGTCCATGATCCCGTAAGTGCTGAGCGTATTGAGGCGGGCCTGGCGTATTTTCTGGTTGTCAACCCCCAGCAAAATATCGGCCACCATACCTTTGCCGTACTGCCGCCCGCGTTCTTTAAGGCGGTATACACACGAAAGAATTTTTCGCGATTCCAAAGTAATATCGATTTCTTCAAACTGTGTGTTACAGTTTGAACAGTTCCCGCAGAACGGCGGCGGCTTTTCGCCAAAATAGGAAAGCAGCCTTCCGCGCAGACAGTCGCTGGCGGTGGCGTAAAAAGTCATCTGTTTAAGCATTTCCAGATTGTATTTGATCCGGTCTTCGGCCGCGCTGCTGTATTCATCATCCCCCCGCGTGATAAGGCCCTTGTTGATCTGCACGTCCTGGGGGCTGTAAAGCAGAATGCAGTCCGCTTTTTCGCCGTCGCGTCCGGCGCGCCCCGCTTCCTGATAATAGCTTTCGATGTTTTTGGGCATGTTATAGTGAATCACATAGGCGACATTTGATTTGTCGATACCCATGCCAAAAGCGTTGGTCGCGACAATCACCGGTTTGCGATCATAGATAAAATCATCCTGATTGGCGCGGCGTTCCTGGTCGGTCAGGCCCGCATGGTAGCGCGTTGCCGGAATACCGCGGTCAGAAAGCCGCCGCTGCACGTCCTCGACATTGGCGCGGGTGGCGCAGTAAATAATGCCGCTTTTGTCTTTGCGTTCCCGTACCATGCCGAGCAGCGCAAGGTATTTATCTTTGGGCTTCTGCACTTCAAAATAGAGGTTCTCGCGATCAAAACCGGTGGTGATAAAAAAAGGATCCCTTAACTGAAGCTGCGCGATGATGTCGTCTTTTACTTTGGGCGTTGCCGTCGCGGTAAAGGCCGCGACCGCGGGCCGCTGTGCGAGCTGCTTGATAAAAAGGGCAATCTCCAGATAGCTGTGCCTGAAGTCGTGGCCCCATTGGGAAACACAGTGCGCTTCGTCGATTACCACCAGCGGCACCGGAAGGGCGGCCGACAGCGCCTGCATGTCGCCGCGGTCAAGCCGTTCGGGCGCAATGTAGAGGATCGTGTATTCGCCGCGCATCGCGCGGTTCATCGTGTCGGCGTATTCGCCGCGCGCAAGGGAACTGTTAAGGTAGGCCGCGTGAATGCCCGAACTGCGGAGCGCTTCGACCTGATCCTTCATCAGGGAAATGAGGGGCGAAATCACCACGGCAAGGCCGTCAAGCATGAGCGCGGGAATCTGGTAGCACAGTGATTTTCCCGCGCCGGTGGGCATGAGGGCAAGAAGATCGCGCTGCCGAAGAATCGCGTCAATTACATCCGCCTGTCCGCGCCGAAAAACATCGTACCCAAAGTACTGTTTGAGAATGTCGAATTTGTCGAGCGGTATACCCCTGGTGTTCATGTTGTACGGCGGTTTATGCGTTAAACTGCTTTCGTCCGTGTTTTCCGCCGTGCGCCGTTTTTGCCCCGGCGCTTTTCTTTTTTGCGTCACCCAGTGCGTCGATAAACCTGTCGAGCCGGTAGCCGGAGGCGTTTTCCGCCTTGAGCAGTTCCTCTGCCACTGTCGGGACGGGAACACGGTCTCTTGTTTCCATAACGGCAAAAAGCGGCGCGCGGGCAAGGGCGAACTCAAAGGCCTCCTTGTTGAACCAGGTGACATCGTCAAAAACATTGATCCCAAGAATACGGCGAAAGTCTTCTTCCCCGTAGTTGTCAAGGATGAGATCGCGCGCGATTGTTTTTGCCGAAACCGTTTTTGCCGCCGCGGGAATTTCCTGTTTTGTTCCCGCCGGCTCAACGGCGGGTGTGCGCGCCAGCACCGCCTTCATAATCTCGCAGATGTCCCGATTTTCGCCGCCCGGGTCCGCCGGCAGTTTTTCCCGCAGTTTGCGATCCAGCTGCCAATGGGCGGCAAGGGCAAGCGCGTCGGGGCCGCCGGCCTGTTTTGCGATGATAGGCTTGAGCAGGGCCAGGGTCGCGTAAGCAAAAGCGGCCGCCGGCAAAGCGCTACATTCCGCCGCGGGCCGGGGTTTTTCTGCTGACGCCCGCGCGGGCGGCGAAGTATGCGCGTCGCCCGCCGTATTCGCCGCGGGCATACGTTCCAGATAACCGGCGAAGATGTCCCACACTTCATCCGCCGTATAAAGGGTTTCGTCCGCGGAAAGGTTTTCGGCTGTACCGTGTTCGCCGCCGGAAGGCCGCCGCCATGGTTCAAAGACGCCGTTGCCGTTATCGATAAAGCGGCGGGCACATTCCACAAATTTTTCTACGCGCGGTTTTAAATCGCCGGTGCTTTCATACGGTTCAAAAAGTTCGCCGTAAAAATAGTAAAGTTCGCCCAGAACAATATCCATTTTTGCCGCTTCAATGTCCGGTACGCCGCGGCCTTCAAGATCGTGGTGAAGACGCGCCCAGTAAGCGCGGGCGTCGTCCCTTACTTCGCGGATTTCGGTAAAGACCTGGGCTTCGTAACCCTTGAGCGCGGCAAAGAGGCCGCGTTCGCCCAGGTCTTTGCTTGAGCGGATAAAGGTAAGGCCGCTGCGCTGTTCACGAAGCAGGCAGAAATATTCATTCCCGCCGTGAAGACCCAGAGCGCCCGCAAGCGTGTAGCGCCGCGGGTCCCCGTCTTTCTGTAAAACGACGGCGCTTTCCCTGATCCAGCCCGCGGCTTCGTAGTAACTGTTGTTGTAGAGTACCAAAGCGGTTTCGCTTCCGGCGCGGTTGGAATAGGCAAAAATATTTTCGTTGACGGCGCCGTCCGCGAAAAAATCATAAAGACAAAAATCCGCGCTTCCCGAAAAGAGCCAGCGCTTTTTCATGAGCGGAAAAATTTCCCGCTCGTGGCGGTCGACCAGATACTGATCGGGCTTTTCGTCGCGGTAGGAACGGCGGTATTCCATTCCGTACTTTTCCTCGAAGCCTTCGATTTGACCGTGTCCGAACATGGGGAGCCCCGGCATGGTCACAAGGAGCGTACAGATTCCAAAATACTTGTCGCCTTTGCCGAACTGCGCCGCGGCGGTTTCTTCGTCGGGGTTATTCATAAAGTTGACAAAACGCTTAAGAATCTCGGGATCGAATTCCAGGGTGTTTTTGATCGTCGCGCGGTACTTGGCGTTGTCTTCGTTTTTAAGCATGTTCATAAAGGCGGAATTGTACACGCGGTGCATGCCCAGGGTGCGGACAAAGTAACCTTCCATCATCCAGAACGCTTCGGCAAGAAGCAGGGTGTGGGGCGCTTCGGCGGCGCAGCGGTCGACAACTTCACGCCAGAATTCATTCGGTATGCGGCGGTTAAACTCTTCGGTGGTGAGGGCGTGTTCCGAACGGCTCGCGATGTCGCCGCCCTTTCCGGATTCGGGATACCAGAGCCGCTGAATGTGGCGCTTGGCAAGCGTCATCGCGGCGTCAAAACGCACGATAGAAAACTGCTGGCACACGCCGATGATCGTGCGGATTACCGCCTCGCGCGCTTCGGGATTGAGAAAGTCGATTTGCGCCGTGTCATTCCAGGGCATGGAAGTGCCGTCGTTCCCGTGATAAATATAACGCGTTTCGCCCGACCGGTTGTCGATGCGTTTAAAAACCACGGCGGCGTCGCTACGGGTAAAGTAATGCTCTTCAATCTGTACGGTGATGTCGCCGCGGCCCGACAGGTTCCCGCAGTTGTAGTTGTAGGTGGGAAAGGGCGGGTAGGGCAGCTGCAAAAAGCGGTCGGGATGTTCGATGACCCAGCGGCTGTCGATGCCCGTATGGTTAGGCACCATATCCGATCCCAGCCTGATCCCGCGGCGAAAGCAGCGTTCCCGCAGATTGGTAAGCGCGCCCCAGCCGCCCAGTTCGTCCGCGATGTCGTAATCGTAAAGGCTGTAGGCGCTGGCGGCGGCTTCGGGATTGCCGGTCCACTGCTTGATCGTTTTGGACGCGCTGCTCCGCTCCCAAAGCCCGATGAGCCACAGTCCGGTAAAACCGCGGCGGGAAAGTTCATCCAGTTCTTCGTCGGGAATTTCGTCAAGGCGGTGAATTTCCCTTTGGTACTTTTGGGAAAGCTGAAAAAGCCACACCAGCGTACTCTTTGCCATGAGCACGGTCTGGGGCATCCACTCCTGATCGGGACTGAAACGCTCGTATTCGTTTTCCAGGTAACCGTAGGTATAAGCCTCGCTGGGGCCGGGGCCAAAGAACGACGGCTTGTCTTCTTCTTTTATTACATCGAGAGAAAGGAGCAGCCGCGACATAAATTTGCCCAGGATAAGGCCCCAGCGCTTCCGCATAAAATCAAGCTGGCCGGACAGGGAATCGGGCGAGGCAAGGGCCGGCGCGCGGAGCAGGTCCCAGAGGTTTTGGCCGTCGGGCCCGAAGGGGGGAAGCTCCGCGAAAAACGTCTTAAGTTCTTCCAGCGCCGCGGGGTACACCGTTTCCGCGGCCAGATCCCTGTCGTCAAACAAAAAGAGAAAAGGCTTGAAGGCGGGGTTAAGGTTTGCCAGCGCGAGCAGGAACAGTTCTTCCAGCGACAAGGCGCGGCAGCTTTCGCCCTCCTCGCTTGATTTGAGGTAGGCTTCGACCGAAGTTTTTCCGGCGTACACGGCCTGGGGCGGAAAGCGGCTCCCGAAGTTTTGGAACATATCGCCGATCCGCGCGCCGAGCCGTTCTTCCAGACGCCGCAGCGCCTGTTCGAAGGCGTCGGGACATACCTGCTCGCGGTAAAGAGCCACGACATAGTGGAGAATTTCATCGATAAGCCCCATGGCGTTCAACTGGCCCGCGCTGATTTTTTGATTGGCGGGGAGAGCGGCGTTGAGTCTGGCCGTCAGCGCGCGGACTTCTTTAAGGCCGGCAAGGACCACGTTCCCCGTAAGGGAAAAAAGAGAAGACTCAAGGCCGTGCCGGTCGCGTACCTCGCGGCGTATGTGGAATTCCATGACCGCTTTCCGCGCGGCGGCGGAAAATTCCGCGGGCCGTTCTTTCCCTCCGGCAAAAACCCTTCCCGCGCGGACCTTCTCCTGGTTTTCAAACGCCCGAAGCCGAAGCTCCAGAAACAGTTGACCGGTTGCAGGGTTAAAGCGTTGTGTTGACGGCTCTGCCATGGGATCCCTCTTTTTTTGCTGGTTTTTTTCCATTCACTCCACGTAGTATAACATAGTGCGCGCTAAAATGCACGAAGCCCGCGCCGGCCTTGCGGCGGTTGACAGATATTTTTTACTGTGCAAAATAAGTACCGTAAGTGACGTGTATAATTCAGGAATGTCATGACCGTTAAGGAAATTGCCGAAATCGCGGGTGTTTCTATTGGGACGGTTGATCGGGTCCTCTATAACAGGGGCCGCGTATCACCCGAAACAAAGGCCAAAATCGAAGCAATCATTGAACAACACCAGTTTACTCCCAACCCGATAGCCCGCAGGCTCAAACGGAACCGCGCCTATCATTTTTGCGCGCTTTTGCCAAAGCGGGAACAGGACGCGGGTTATTGGGGCCAGGCGCTGCAGGGTATACAAAAAAGCGCCGCCGAGATTAGCTCTTTGGGCGTAAAAACGGAAGTTATCGAATTCGACCGTTACAGCCAGGAAGAATTTCAGTCCGCCGCGGCGGCGATCCTTAAAGCGAAACCCGACGGGCTGATCTTTCCTCCCATCATGCCGGATCGGACCAAACCCTTTATCGAGGAAATTCAGAAGGCGGATATTCCCTATGTTTTTTTTGACGCCGATCTTCCGGGCATGGAACCCATTTGCGCCATAGGCCAGGATTCTTTTCGCGGGGGCTATCTTGCCGGCCGCCTGATGCATCTTTTTGCGGGAAAGATCACGCGGCCCGTGGCGGTTCTCGATGTCCATGGCGAGGATTACCATATCATCCGGCGGCGCGACGGTTTTTTGCGCTATGCCGGGGAGCATAAGTTTCCGGTTCTGGTACAGGAATATTCCGGCTACAGGGGCATGGAAATTTCGGTAAAAGAAATCAGCCGTTTTCTGCGGGCCAATTCCGGCCTTACCGGCGTCTTTATTACCAACTGTATGGCGCACCGCGTTGTCGAGGCCGTAAAGGAACGCAAAAAAGTGCAGGATTTTCTGCTTATCGGCTACGATCTTATCCCCAAAAACCGCGTTTTCTTGCGGGAAGGGCGGATTAACGCGATCATCTCCCAGCGTTCGGAAGATCAGGGCCGGAACGCCCTGTTGAACCTGTATCTGTCGATTGTACTCGGACAGCGGATTCCCCCGAAGCTTGAAATTCCCCTGGACATCTATTTTAAGGAAAATATCCCCTGAAAAACCGGCCTTCAAACGCCC
>JAITBL010000220.1 GCA_031283575.1 Treponema sp.
TCCTTTTTGTGGTGTCTTTTGTGTTAAACCCCTCGCTATGGGGGGGGGGGGGGGGGGTAAATTTTACCCACTATGGAAACCATACGAGAGTATAGACAAGGCAAAACAGCGGCTTTTGAAACCTGCATGGAAATTATCTTGCGCCTTCCATAGGACGCTGTCAAGTGGCGCAACACGGTGGCCCGCGCGCGGCCCGCAATGGAACCGGCCCGTCATACTGACGTAAATTACATTATTTGGCAGAATGGCGTATGCGTAACTTAAGCGAAAGAACGGCGCACTTTACCGACTCGGTCATCAGGCGGATGACGCGGGTTTCGTTAAAATATGACGCGATAAACCTCTCCCAGGGTTTTCCCGACTTTGATCCGCCGTCCGCCATTACCCGCCGTCTTGCGGAAGTCGCCGCGCGCGGCCCCCACCAGTATTCGATTACCTGGGGCGCGCAGAATTTTCGCGAGGCCCTTGCCAAAAAACAGAGCCGCTGTATGGGCCGGCCCATCGATCCGGACGGCGAAATTGTTGTCACCTGCGGCAGCACCGAGGCCATGATGGCCGCGATGATGACCGTAACCAATCCCGGCGACAGGGTAATTGTCTTTTCGCCCTTTTACGAAAACTACGGCGCGGACGCGGTTCTTTCGGGCGCGGAACCCGTCTACGTTGCCCTGCGGCCGCCGGAGTTCCGTTTTGATCCGGATGAACTTGAAGCGGCGTTCAAACAGGGCGTCAAAGCGCTTATTCTTTGCAACCCGTCAAATCCTTCGGGCCGTGTTTTTACCCGGGCGGAACTGGAAATTATCGCCGCGCTGGCCGAAGCCTACGACGCCTATGTGATCACCGACGAAGTGTATGAGCACATCGTCTACGCGCCCCACAGCCATGTTTACTTTTCTTCGCTCCCGGGAATGGCAGAGCGGACCCTGTCCTGTTCTTCGCTGTCAAAAACCTATTCGATCACCGGCTGGCGGCTTGGCTACATCATCGCCCCGCCGCGGATCATCGACACCGCCAAAAAAGTGCACGACTTTCTTACCGTCGGCGCCGCCGCTCCGCTTCAGGAAGCCTGCGTTCCCGCGCTCGGTTTTGGCCAAGAGTACTACGACGCCCTCCTTGCCGACTACACCGCACGGCGCGATCTTTTTATAAAAGGCCTTGACGATTTGGGCATAGTCCATACGACGCCCGAAGGCGCGTACTACATCATGCTGGACATTAGTGAATACGCCTACGAAAGCGACCTTGTCTTTTGTGAGGAGCTTGCCGAAAAGACCGGCGTCGGCGCCGTACCCGGTTCCAGCTTTTTTCGCGAGCCGGTGAATCACCTTATCCGCCTGCACTTTGCCAAAAAAACGGCGACCCTCAACGAGGCGCTGGGCCGCCTTGAAGGCATGCGCGTCAGGATGAAAAGACGCTGACGCTACCTTGTGAACAGCGTCTTGAGTTCTTCATGGCTCATGCGGGCAAGCCAGGATTCGCCTGAAGCGACGCTCATGCCGGCAAGCTCGCGCTTGTCCCGCAGCATGGCGTCGATTTTTTCCTCAAACGAATTTTTGGTGATAAAGCGATGGACAAAAACGCGCCGTTTTTGTCCTATGCGAAAACAGCGGTCGGTCGCCTGGTTTTCCACGGCGGGATTGTACCAAAGATCATAGTGAATGACACGGCTTGCCGCGGTCAGGTTAAGGCCAAGGCCGCCGGCTTTAAGGCTGATCAGGAGTATGCGCGGATCGGCGTTGTTCTGAAATTCGTCGATTACGGCGCTCCGCTTTTGCGCGCCAAGTCCTCCGTGGTAAACAAGACAGGGTTCGCCCAGTTCTTTTACAATAATTTCGCGCAGACATTCAAGGGTTTGCGTATACTGGCTGAAAATTAAAACCTTTTCTCCGCCCGAAAGTATCTCTTCAAGCAGGGTCAAGAGAAGCTGGGCCTTGCCCGAAAGACGCGAGAGCGCGGGACTTTCCTTGTCGTAGACACGCGGATGATCGCAAATCTGTTTGAGCGAAGTCAGCAGGGTCAGCACCAGCGCGGCGCGGTCCTTCGCTTCGGCGCGGGATGACTTTTCCATTACCATCGAAATAACGCCGTCATAAAGGGCCGCCTGATCTTTTTCGAGCCCCGCGTATTCATCGACAATGATTTTTTCGGGAAGATCGCTGATGATCGCCTTGTCGGTTTTAAGGCGGCGCAGCAAAAAGGGCGCGGTGATCCTGCGCAGTTCTTCGGCCCTGTCTTTTTGCCGCAGCACTTCAACAGGATAGCGGTAGTTTTCCCTAAACTGGGCGGGACTTCCCAGGTAACCGGGAAGGATAAAATCAAACAGTGATCGGAGATCTTCCAGTCGGTTCTCGACAGGAGTTCCCGAAAGGGCAAGGCGGTATTGGGAACGAAGCTGTTTAACCGCTTTGGCTCCCAGCGTTTCGGCGTTTTTCATTAAATGCGCTTCATCGACAATCAGCAGCGAAAAATTGTGCCGCTGCAGTTTGGCGGCGTCCCTGGCCGCGGTCTGGTAAGTGGTGAGCAGTACATTGCTTTTTGCATCCACGGCGCGCCCCGCTCCGTGGTAACGGCGCAGCGTTAAGTCCGGCGCAAAACGGCGGAGTTCGCGTTCCCAGTTTTCCAGCAGCGACGCGGGGGCAACCACAAGGCATGGGGCGGATAAAAGCCCCTCTTCCCGAAGCCGCAAAAGGCAGCTTATCGCCTGAACGGTTTTTCCCAGCCCCATGTCGTCGGCGAGTATGCAGCCGAACCCCGCGTAAAGAAGCGAGCAAATCCAGTTGTAACCCCGCTCCTGGTAGGGCCGCAGCTTTGCGTGTAAAGAAACCGGCGGGGAAAAACTGCGTTCGTCAAAAAGCCTGTTGATGATCTGTTCGGCGTCAAACGAAAGTATGCTGTCTCCTGAAAAATGCGCTTTAAGAAAATCGTTGACGCCGGGATCGCCGCCGCCCGCTTTTTTTAGCAGCGCGGAAAGTTCTTCGGGATTAATCTGTACATAACCGTCGCGAAAGCGTATCAGCTTCTTTTTTTCCTTAAGGAGTTTTTCAAATTCCTTAAGGCTCATCACCGTATCTCCTATGGCGATCTGCCATTTCCAGTCAAGCAGGCTGTCAAGCCTGAGATAACTTACCAGGGTTCCGGCTTTTGCGCTTTGGCTCTTAATTACAAGGCGGGGCTTTAATTCACGGTGCAGCGATTTGGGCAGATGTACGCGCACGCCCAGACGGGTCAGGAGTTCCGACGTATTTTCCAAAAACGAGGCAAGACGCGGCTCGGAAAGCCGTACCGAAGGTTTTGACAAAAGATCGTTAATCTCGGGAAGGTAACTGGAAAGCGCGGTGGGCGCGCGCAGCACCGCGATGTCTTTTACTTTTGAAAGCGGCGTTTTTATTGTGCCGGAACCGGACGCCCGCTTTCCCGAAGCGGGAAGGCAGGCGTCCATAAAAAGATCGATACCCCGCCCTTCAGGGCAGGGAGAGTCATTGTGCGACGCTTCCCTGATAACCACATTGTAGGTAAACGCGGAAAAATCAAGATGCAGTACCGAAAGCCAGCGGTCGACGGCATAAGGAAGGCTCCGCAGCGCCGGTGTTTTGACGCCGATACTTTCACTCTGGAAAAAAAGTCCCAGCAGATCGCGGTATTCGCCGCTCCCTCGGGAGAACCCCGCGTTCGTATAAGCAAAATAATTTTTCGCGACCCACTGTCCCAAAAAACCCGAAGCAAGCAAGTCTGTCACCGATCGGCCCGTTGCGTATTCCGTCCGCTTTTTTATGTTTCGGATCAGGAGCCCCGGCTCATAACGCGAAAGCGATTCAAGCGCGTCGTTTACCAGGGGCAGGGTGTCAAAGGCTTTCCAGACAATGCGGAGTTTTTCGTTTTCAACATGCACGGCGGGAATAAACGCCGCTTCGCCGCACAGTAAATTGAGCAGTTTAAAAAGGTAAAAAAGATAGCGGTATGTTTCGCTTCCCTCTTCGCCGCTGAAATCACGGAACAAAAGAAAGGCGTTATAGAGTTCATGCCTGTGGATACCGCCCCGGACATCCTCCTGGACCAAAACAGGATGAGCGCCGGGCCCCGGCGCGGGACAGTGTAACGACCAGCGGGAACGCGAAAAGGCGTGTTCGTATTTTGGAAGCCGTGCGGAATGACTCTCTTTGCGCCCTGAATGGCTCTCCCCGCCGTAGAGCGGCGGGGCATCGCCGGTCTGCAAGGTATGAATATTCTGCGTGTCCTCAACAAACAAATCGGCGTCGGGCCAGGGAACAAAACGCGCGGCCTTGTGATAAAATTCAGCCAGCGTCATCTTGAAATCCCGTTCGCAAAACGGCGGGGAAGAAGGCAGCAGTGAAAGTATCAACTCCGCGCAATGGGGTATGGACGGCAGTTCAGGCGCGTCCGCGCCCAACGTTTTCTTTTTTGCGTCCAAAGCTTCAAAGGCAAGCGTAAACGGGGGCGTCAGTCTGGCCCTTACTTCTTCGCCAAAACGGGCGGCCACATCAATGCCCCGCAGAGTAAAGAGAAGCCGCGGGTTTGCGTCAACCTCGCGGGCTATAAGGTAATAGAGCGCCGCCATGTGTTTGCAGGGATCGCCGTCGTCGGGGCAGGAACAGGAGCGCTTCATCTCCCGCCAGGCTTTGGGGATCAGCGTTATCTTTTTTGCTTTAAGTTCCCGTAAAAATTCTTCGGGTAATTCACCGGAGGCTATGCGGGAAAGCAGGGCGGAATTTTTTTCGATGAGCGCGTAAATGCTGTCCTGTTCGTTTTTATCCAGCGGCGGAAAGCTGATCGAGACAAGATAATAGGGGCTGTAATTTCCCGCGACTTTTGCCGTAACGCGGCCGTTGTTAATATCGAGCGAAAGCACCCTGCCGGTATTCGCGTAACTGCGTCCGCGGTCAAGGCGCGCGCCCATTTTATAACTGTCAAGAACTTCGATAAACCACGCGCCCCAGGGCGTCGAGCCGTAATGTCCTTTCGCCATACGACAGGATATCCTGCCAGGGAACATGCCGCAAGATCGATACCTGTAAGTACGCTATCCCACCGACGCCGTAAAGATACGCCCCAGTTCTTCCCTGGTTGCCGCGATATAGCCGTTTTTCTTTCCCAAAAACGCCCTTTCGGTCCAGGCTTCGATTTGTCCGGCGTCCGCCTTTTCGCGCGCGCCCAAAAGCCGGTTCAGAATGCCGGCGAATTGGTCTAGCTCCACGGGTTCCCCGCAGCCGCGTCCCAGCGCGGCGCAGATCGCGGGTATTCGCGGCGGGCCGTTTTCGCCGGTTTTTTCTTTTGCTTCGATAAACCTGAGGAAGGCCTCCAGCAAAAGCCCGTTGGCCCTGCCGTGATCGGTGCCCCACGCGAGGGTAAACTCATAGCCCATCGCGTGAACCGATGTGGTTCCGGTTTGGGCAATGACCATGCCGGCCAGCGTCGAGGCGAAGAGCAGCTTTTCCCGCGTTTCCTGCGGCAGCGGTGGTTTTACCGCGCCGGTTTCGGTCCAGGACAAAAGCTCGCCGAAGCAGCCCGCGATAATCGCGATGCTTTCCTTCGCGAGCGTATCGCTGAGCGCCGAAGCCCTGACGCTAAGCATGCCTTCTACCGCGTGGGAAAGGGCGTCGATGGCCGTGTTCACCGTAACGGCGCGGCCCATGTTCAACATATAGCGGGCGTCGAGAAAAGCGACCCGGGGAAAAAGGGCCGGAGCGCCTATGGATTTTTTCAGCGTGCCTTCGTTGTTGGTAAGGATGGCGTACTGGGTTACTTCCGAGCCGGTGCCCGCGGTGGTGGCGATTTCCGCCAGCGGCAGGGCTTTGGTATACGACGCTTCGTAAACGGCGGCTTTTTCGACGGGGTTTACGGCGATGGCCGCGGCGGCCTTGGCGGTATCCATGGGGGAACCGCCGCCAATGCCGATCACAAAGTCGCATCCTTCATTCCTGATCATCGCCGCGGTCTCGTAAGCGCAGTCCACCGTGGGATTGCTCATCACGCGATCGAAGAGAGTGTGGGCCTGACCGTTCGCTTCGAGGGCCTTAACAAGATCGGCATAGGCGCCGTTGGCTTTGGCGGAATTCCGGCCCGTAACGATAAGGGCCTTCTTCCCCAGTCCGGCAAGAGCGGCGCGGTTTTCGTACACACAATGAGCGCCGGCGATAACACGGGTAGACATAAGATAGCTGAAATTCATTTTCGTTCCTGTTTCGTAAAACCCTGTACAAAATAACTCTGTGAATGAACTATAACCGTTTTTTCCCGAAATGGCTAGCAGGAAGTAGCAACTAAAACGGTTTCCCCATGGGGTACCACGAACACGAACGGGCATATCGGAAATTTGTTACCTGCGATTATACCAGAAATTCACCATACATCTTCGTTTGTTCTTCCGTTCGTGTCTGTTCGCGCCGTTCGTGGTAAAATTTCTTCGGGCCACGGCGCCAAACGCCTATTGACAACTATACAATTATCAAGTAGATTTTTCCCATGAGTGAAGAATCCCCGCGCGAACCGGAAACGGGCCTGAATTTTGAAAAGGTCTGGCAAATGTTTCAGGAGACGATGAAGGAGACGGACCTTCGGTTAAAGGAAACAGACCGTATA
>JAITBL010000003.1 GCA_031283575.1 Treponema sp.
TTGCAAAAATTTTAATTTATCTATTGCAGTTTTTTTTAACTGGGTGTACATTACAATATCTTTTTGTGAAGGAGCAAAAAAAATGCCTGTAGCGAAGAAACCTGGCAGACCTGCGGCTAAAAAGCCCGCAGCCAAAAAACCTGCCGCCAAGAAACCCGCCGTGAAAAAACCCGCGGCAAAAAAAACTACTGCGAAATCCGCAGTAAAGAAAGTGGCCGCCAAGAAACCGGCGGCTAAAAAAGTCGGCCGGCCGGCCGGAAAAGCCACAGCCGGAAAAACTGCGGCGAGAAAACCCGGAAGACCGCCGAAGACAGCGGAAAAGAAACCCGCCGCCAAAAAACCGGCAGCCAAAAAAACCGTTGCCAAGAAGCCTGTTAAAAAAGCCGCAGATAAAAAACCTGCCGCCAAAAAACCGGCTGCCAAGAAACCCGCGGTAAAGAAAGCCGCGGTAAAAAAAGCCGTGGAAAAGCCTGAAAGCGCTCCGGCAACGAGCTTTCCCTTTTTCTAGGCTTTACGGTATATCACCGTGAAGCAGACGCTTCACCGTGATGTTGTAACCGGAACGGTTACAACAGATTATTGCCCTTGAGCTTCAGCCGTTTCCGCTTATTTACCCAGGCAGAAACGGCTGAACATTTTTTCCAGTATATCCGCCGTACTTACTTCACCGGTAATCGCGCCCAGCGAATTTACCGCTTCCCTTAAACAGGGGGCGATTAATTCCGCGGAAAGGCCGTTTTCTGCGAGTTTCAGGGCCTCTTCAAGGGCCAAAGCGGCCTCTTCCGTTAATTCTTTTTGCCGTATCGTACCCAATCCCGCGTTAATTTCCGCGTCATTTCGCGTTCCGGCTTCGAGCAGCGATTCCATTTTTTGACAGAGAAGATCCAAACCACGGCCGTTTTGCGCGCTTGTTTCGACAAGATCGGGATATTTTTCTTTAAGCGAAGGAGGGGGCGCGGCAAGATCGGCCTTGTTCCAGACGGGAACAAGCGCCCTGGTTACGGCGATCCGCGCCTCGTCTTCGGGGCAGATCCCTTCGGCGCCGTCAATGACATATAAAACAAGCGCGGCTTCTTCGAGTAATTCCCTGCTGCGCTTGATGCCCTGCGCTTCGGCGCCGTCCGGCGCGGCGTCTTCGCGGATTCCCGCGGTGTCGGCAAGCGTAACGGGTATACCGCCCAGCGAAAAAGTTCCGTCTATCCAGTCCCGCGTCGTTCCCGGCGTTTCGCTTACAATCGAACGGTTTTCGTTGAGCAGGGCGTTAAAGAGACTTGATTTACCGGCGTTGGGCCTTCCCGCGATAACGGCAAGGGCGCCTTCGCGGTACAGGCGTTCGCGCTCAAAGGATAACAAAAGTGTCCTCAGCCGGTCGAGGAGTGATTGAACGGCGTGTATATCAAACGGCGCTTCATAATCTTTATCATCCATTTTATAATCTTTATCATCAACAGGAATTTCATCTTCGGGATAATCCAGGCCAAGCTCGACCTCGCCGAGAATTTCGACCAGCGCCGCTTTAACGGCGTTTATTTCACGCTCAAGGACGCCGGAGAGCCGCTTGATTGCCCGCTCCAGCGCCATTCCCGTTTCGGCGCCGACCAGTTCCATGACCGATTCGCTTCGGGTAAGGTCGAGTTTGCCGTTCATGAAGGCGCGAAAAGTAAATTCCCCCGGCAGGGCGTCGGCAAAACCGGCGCTTCGAAGCGCCGCCATTACCGCGCGCGTCACCGCGCCGCCTCCGTGACAGGAAATATCGGCCCCTTCCTCGCCGGTATAGCTGCGCGGAGCGCGGTATACGGAAACAAGCGCTTCGTCCACCGGCCCGTTTTCGCCGGCGATCCAGCCGTGAATCACCGTGTTTCCGGCGGCGGCGCGGAGGGCTTTGGGGCGGGAAAAAATTCCGGCCAATAATTCAAGCGATCCCTCTCCGCTCGTCCGTATCAGGGTCAGAGCGCCGGCGGCGGTCGCGGCGGCGGCAATGGGTTCGGTATCTCCGTAATTTCTCATACGCTAAAAATTTTCGAAAAAATGTTCGACGACGCCCTTAAACGCCTGATCCTGATCACGGCCCGAATCGGTTTTAATTGAACTCATCAGGGCCTTGATCTGAATTTCCAGCGTGTCACGGGGAACAAGAATCAGAATATAACCGTGATACACACCGTCGGAATCGAGTATCCAGCAGTCGTCTTCGCGCCGCGCGCCCCAAAAAACCGTGGCGTATGCGGCCTTGACCGCCGCCTGATAGTTACGGCCGTATACTTCATCGGGCAGGACCTGCAGATTTTGATCGAAGCGCGAGCGGATGCGCGCGGCGATAAGCCGTGACACGTCGTAATCGATCCTGAAATTCCTCAGCCATTGATTGATAACCGGCAGACGCGTATTGCGGTTCTCGCTGATAAAAGCATAGGAAAGCGCGTATATCTCCGCCTCGAGCGCCGTTCTTTCCCCGTTAAGGTAAGTCCGCAACCATGCGGGAAGGGAAAGCCCCGCTTCGCGGCCGCGGTAGTCGACGGGGCGGACAAGAGGCCGCTCGGGAAGCGGCGGAACGACGGGCCCCTCGACGACGGCCATCGCGGCTTCTTTTTCGTGGGCGCAGCCAAAAACCAGCGCCGCGAGAACAAGGGCCTGAAATTTCGGGGAACACATTTCTTTTAGTGTAGCATAAGCCCCGGCGTACCACAACGCGCCGCGGCCCGCGTATAACGGGCCCGACGTATTCTTCCCGCGTCCATTATGCGCCCGTCCGCCGCCGGCCCTTCGTAACGTGTCTAACGTGTCGCAGCGTAACGTCACGTAATTGAAGGAAAAGGCCTATGTCGCTATACTGGATAAATGCGGGCAACGAGGGCGGTCATACATCTGGATTATTTGCGTAAAAATATTTCCCTGGTGAAAGAGGGAACGAAGAGGCTGCTCTGTATGCCCGTCAAGGCCGACGCCTACGGGCACGGCGTTCTTCCGGTTGCCCGCGCCGCGCTTGCCGCCGGCGCCGATTATCTGGCCGTCGCCACGGTACGCGAGGGCGAGGAACTGCGCGAAGGCGGCGTTGACGCGCCGGTCCTGCTCCTCTCCATTCCCCTGCCCGCCGAAATCAACGCCCTTGTCGGCGCGGACCTCGAAGTTTTGGCGGGGGACGCGGACTACCTCGACGCCCTGGAGAGCGCCGCCGGAACGGCGGGTAAACGCGTTCCGGTTCACCTCAAGATAGATACCGGCATGGGCCGCATAGGCTGTACGCCCGAATCGGCGCCGGATCTGGCCGAAAAAATCGCGCGCTCGCGGCATATGCGCCTTGCCGGCTGCGCCACGCATCTTGCCGTTTCGGACTCGCTTGCCGCCGCGGATATTGCCTACACGAAACAGCAGATCGCGCTCTTTACCGGAGCGGTCGGGGCAATTAAGGCGCGGGGAATTGATCCCGCGATCGTGCACGCCGCGAACACCGGCGCTGTAACTTTCCACGAAGATTCCTGGTTTACTATGGTACGGCCGGGGATTCTGCTGTACGGATACCCCCCCGAAGGGAAAAGCGCGTTAATCGACACGGCCGCGATAAGGCCCCTTATGGAACTTAAAACCAATATTGTTTATATTAAGTTTGTGCGGAAGGGACAAAGCGTTTCATACGGCAGAATCTGGACGGCGGCGGAAGACACCCATGTGGGAACCCTCCCCCTCGGTTATGCCGACGGTCTTTCGCGGCTGCTCTCCAACAACTGGAGCGTTCTTGCGGGAAACAGGCTGTGTCCCCTCGCCGGCCGAATCTGCATGGATCAGTGCATGATCGATTTGGGCGCCGAGCCGCCCGCGCGCTGGGACGAAGTAAGCGTATTCGGCGGCGGCGCTCCCCACGCGGGAATTCTGGCGCGCCGCATTAACACCATACCCTACGAAGTAACCTGCGGCATCAACAAGCGGGTACCACGGGTATACGCATAAAGACGAAGGCCGCGAGCGGCCGGCGAATTTAACCGAAGGAGTCCGGATGAAAGAAAGAATTGTTTTCCGCTGTGAAGACGAAGACGAAGACGATGACGATGACGAAAAAAATGAAAAGGGAGGCGGCAATAACGATCCCCTTCTGGTAAAAATGCTCAAGACGCGGACCATTTTACTTTCGGGGGAAGTGTGCAAGGAATTGGCCGAACGGACGATTAAACAGCTGCTCCTTCTGGAGACGGAAAGCGACGAGCCCGTCAGACTGTTTATCGATTCGCCGGGCGGCGACGCCGACGCGGGCTTTGCCATTTTTGACATGATCCGCTTTGTCAGGCCGCCGGTGTGGACCGTGGGCATGGGCCTGGTGGCAAGCGCCGCGGCGATTATTCAACTGGCTTCCCCAAAGGAAAGGCGGGTGGGACTTCCCAACAGCCATTACCTGATCCATCAGCCCCTTTCGGGAATCCGCGGAGTCGCCACCGACATAGAAATTCACGCCCGCCAGCTGGAAAAACTGCGCGAAAAGATCAACCGCCTTATCGCCGATGAAACCGGCCTTGCCATGGAGCAGGTGGAAAAAGATACGGACCGTGATTTCTGGATGGACGCCGGAGAAGCGGTAAAATACGGGCTTATTTCAAAAATCATACAACACAGGGAGGAATTGCCATGAAGTTTGACAGTACCCTGAAGCGGGCGTCGGCTTTTCTGTTCCTGCTGCTCTTTACCCTTGGAACCGTTCCCGGGCGGGAGGGGTTTGAAGGACCCAAAATGATAAGCGTCCGCGGGGGCACTTTTTTTATGGGAAGCAACGAGGGTTCCTACGCCTTTAACGAAAAGGTCCACAAGGTAAGCCTGGGTTCTTTTTTGATTTCTGAAACTGAAGTAACCCAGGGCCTGTACGAATCGGTTATGAGCGCGAACCCTTCCCATTACAAGGGCGCTGAACTGCCGGTCGAAAACGTAAGCTGGTTCGACGCGGTGCGCTTCTGCAACGCGCTGAGCCTGCGCATGGGACTGCCGGCCGCCTATACCATTGAAGGCGAGAAGATTACCTGGAACCGCGAAGCCAAAGGCTTCCGGCTTCCCACCGAATCCGAATGGGAATACGCCGCTCGAGGAGGACCGCAGGGCGCGGGAAGCGAAGCGCTGGAACAATCGCCCTACGCGGGCGGTACGGACGCGGAAGCGTATTGCTGGTACCGGAGCAACAGCGGCGGCCGTACCCAGCAGGTTAAAACCAAGCTGCCCAACCAGCTGGGCCTTTACGATATGAGCGGTAATGTGTGGGAATGGTGCTGGGACTGGCACAACGCCTACCCCGATGAGGCGGCAAGCGATCCTGACGGCGGCGAAGGCGGCCGCACCAAAATCATGCGCGGCGGCGCGTGGTTCGTAACCCGCAACCTGCTGCGGGTTACGTTTCGCGTTTCCAACCCCGCCGCCTACAGGGCGGACTCACTGGGATTCCGCGTCGCGCAAAACGGGTAGCCGCTTTTTTTTCCATTCGGGAAGCAGCTGTTCCGGCGTTTCGGCAAAGGCGCGCAGAAGCGCCTTTGCGGCGGCGGCGAGGGTTTCGTCCAGCGCCGGCAGCTGCGAAGCGCTAAAGTTGGAGAGCACCCAGCCGTAAACATCGCCGCCTGAAC
>JAITBL010000005.1 GCA_031283575.1 Treponema sp.
GTCCCCCGCAAACGGCTGTCAAAAAAGCGCGAAATGTTGTAAACTGGGCGTAATATGGCACGGGAACAAACGGCGCCGACAAAGAGTAACCTGCTGCGGGTCAAAGAGCGGCTTGCCACCGCGCGGGAGGGTTACGATCTTCTGGAACAGAAGCGCGAAATCCTCGTGATGGAGCTGATGCAGAAGGTGGAGCAGGTCAAACTGCTGGAACGGGAACTGGACGCCCGTATCGCGACGGCGTATCCGGCGCTTAAACGCATGCTCATTGCGGTGGGGCGGGAGCGGGCCGACAGGATTTCGCGCGGGATACGCTACCGCTTTGAACTTGAGGAAAAGCGTATTCTTGCCGCGGGGATGAGCCTTCCCGGCCTGGAAGTACGGCTTCCGGCGGCGGAATTAAAGTATTCGCCGGCAAATTCATTTGCCGAATGTGACGAAACTGTGTTAGAATTCTTCGAATTACTGAAGATTTTGACCGAGTTGGCGGCGGTCAGGACCATAGCGTGGCGGCTTGCCCGCGAGGTCCGCAAAACCCAGCGGCGGGTCAACGCCCTGGAAAAAATGGTTATCCCCACCGCCCGGGATACCCAGGTTTATATCGAAGCGGCGCTGGAAGAGCGGGACAGGGATTCGTTCTTTACAAGCAAGCTGCTTAAAAGGAAGGCCGGCAAGGAATGATAAAAGGGCTTTTTTCGAACGTGGTTGTGGCCGTCTCGGGCTCCGACGCCTCAATACTGGCGGCGAAATACGCCATCGTTCTGGCAAAGCTCTACCGCTGCCGGCTTACGGCCGTCTACGTGGTGGATACGGCCACAATACGCCAGCTGACCCTGAGCAAAATCTTTATACAGGAAGAAAGCCATGAGTACGAAAAAAGCCTTGAGGCCAACGGCGAGCGCTACCTTTCCTTTGTCGAGGAACTGGCGCGGGCCAAGGGTGTAAAGATCGAGAGGGAAATGCGCAGGGGCGCCGTCTATACCGAGCTTTTGGGCGCCGCCGACGAGCGCAAGGCGGACCTGATCGTGCTGGGGGGCTGGGAAAGGGACCGGAGCGCGCGGGACATCATTACCCACGCCCACCGCGAAATTATGGTAAGCGCCAAGTGTTCGGTGCTTTTGGTCAAGGAACCGGCTATCGACATGCTCTACAAACAGGCGTAAGTCCGGCCGGCGGTTCATGGAAAATTACTATTCCCTGCTGGGGATCGATAAAACGGCGTCGCGGCAAAACATTAAACGGGCGTTTCGGGAGCGGGCAAAAAAGCTGCACCCCGACATTGCCGGTAAATCGGGCGAAGCCCAGATGCGCCGCCTTTTGGCCGCTTACGAAACCCTCACCGACCGCGAGCGCCGTTTTAAATACGACAGGGCCTATTCCCGCTTTGTCGAAAAGGGCGGTTTTGATTACCGGATTTTTCTGCGGGAACGCGCCCGCGATCCGGCCAGTCAGGCCGCTTTGATCTTTTTCGAATTTCTCCATTTGGGTGACGACGAAGCCATAGCGATCTGGGATAGCCAGGGCAAGCTCAATTTTCGCCTGGAAAAATATCTGGAGCGCGAGGATTATATGGACTGCGCCTTTCTTCTTGCGGAAGAACTGGAAAAGCGCGGCAGGATCTACGAAGCCTTCGTGTTCCTTGCCGCCATCGTGCGGGAAGAACGGCGGCGGCCCTACTTCAAACATTTTATGGCCGAAATCGGGGCGATTCTCAAAAGACTGGTGCGGCTCAAACTCCGGGCCGCCGTCGGCGCCGAGCGCTATGTGGAGTGCCTGGAATTGCTTTTGACCCTGGGCTTTGAAAAGCGCGAGGAAAACCGCTGGCGGCGCGTTCTGGCCGAAACCCTGTTTGATCTGGGCGAGAAGCGGAACGCCGAAGCGATACTGCGGGAAGTCCGCGAGGCGGTATGATCAGGCTTAAAAACGAAAAACAAATCGACGGTATCCGAAAATCCTGCAAGCTGCTCTCCGCCATGTTCCGTGAAATTACGCCGCTGGTTAAACCCGGAGTCAGCACCCTCGATCTGGATCACTGGGCCCTGCGCTGGATCAAAGCGGCGGGAGGAAAGCCGGCCTTTCTTGGTTATGGAGATCGCGACAATCCCTTTCCCGGCGCCCTCTGTATTTCCATTAACGAGGAAGTTATCCACGGCATCCCCTCGAAACGCAGAATAGCCGAAGGCGATCTGGTGTCGCTTGACAGCGGCATCAACCTTAACGGTTTTATCAGCGACCAGGCGGTGACGGTGGAAGCGGGGCGGGTCAGCGCCGCGGCCCACGCCCTTAACGCGGCGACCCGCGAATGTCTGAGCGCTGGCCTGCGGGCCGCGAAAGCGGGGGAGCGGCTTTTGCGTATTTCGAGGGCCGTGGAGGAGCGGGCCAGACAGGACGGCTACGGCATTGTAACCCGCTATTGCGGCCATGGGGTTGGTTTTGAAGTCCACGAGGATCCCCAGGTTCCCAATGTCCCGAAAGGGCCCAACCCAAGGCTCAACAACGGCCTCGTTATCGCCGTAGAGCCGATGATCACGGCGGGCAAGGGCGATGTCAGGCTCCTTGACGACGGGTGGACCGTGGTCACCTCTGACGGAAGACTCGCCGCCCATTGGGAACACACGCTGGCCGTTTGCGGCGGCGCCGTGGAAGTCCTTACCGAGGAGATAGCCCTGTAACTATTGACGCTTGAATTTCATTATAATTTCATATATGAGGAGTTATGGATATCATGAAGAAGTTTTCATCGAAGAATTTTTTTGTCTTCAACCTGGTGTTGGCGTCGGTGATTTTTGGTTTCGTCCTGGCGTTTCTTTCCTTTTCCTGTTCTTCACCGGGTAACAAGGCCCGGGCGCAGGAGGTACAGACCACGGTGATCCCCCAGGACGCCCTTTCGACGGCGGAAAATCTGCAAACCGCCTTCAGGGCGATTTCCGACAAGGTGCTCCCCAGTGTGGTCGAGCTTAAAACGGTGTCGATACGCAGGCAGCAGGTTCCCAATTTTAACGGTATTCCCTGGGAATTCTTTTTTGGCGAGCCGAATGAAAACGGCGAAGACAACGGACGGGAGTTCCGCTCCCAGGGGCTGGGCTCGGGGATCGTTGTCCGCCGCGACAAGGATACCTACTATGTGCTTACCAACTACCATGTGGTCGGCGACGCCAATGAAATCTCGGCGGCGTTGAACGACGGGACCGAATACGCGGCCGCCCTGGTGGGAAAGGATGAACGGAAAGATCTGGCGATGGTTTCGTTCAAGTGCCCCGACGATCTTCCTTTGGCGGTGCTCGGAGATTCCGACACGGTGAAGGTCGGCGACTGGGCCATCGCGATCGGGAATCCGCTGGGTTTTATGTCGTCAATGACGATGGGAATTGTCAGCGCCGTCGGCCGTACCGGGGGCCCCGCCGGTAACATCAACGACTTTATCCAGACCGACACCTCGATCAATCAGGGGAATTCCGGCGGCGCGCTCGTGAATATACGCGGCGAGGTGATCGGCATCAACACCTGGATAGCTTCGAGTTCCGGCGGCGGCTCGGTCGGGCTGGGCTTTGCCATTCCGATTAACAACACGAAGCGTTCCATAGACGAGTTTATTTCCAAGGGTGAAATTTCCTACGGCTGGCTGGGGGTTTCGCTGACCGATCCCGACAGGGAAACGCTGCAAGCGATGAACCTCAACGGCAGGCGGGGCGCGATAGTTTCACAGATGTTCCTTGGTTCTCCCGCGGAAAAAGGCGGTATACATCCGGGCGATTTTATTACCGGCCTTAACGGAAAGGAAGTGCGGGGGATGAACCAGCTTACGATGATGGTGGGCGAACTTAAACCCGGCGAGCAGGCCAACTTCACCCTGGTCCGTGACGGCGCCGAGCGCGAGGTGAGTGTGCGTATCGAGACGCGGAGTAACGAAGTTGCCGCGGAAAACGCCAAACTCTGGCCCGGTGTTATAGTGGTTCCCCTTACCGACGCTATTCGTTCCAGCCTGAAACTTCCCGCGAACACCAGCGGCCTTTATGTGGGCACGGTGATTGCCAAAAGTCCCGCCGCCGTGGTGGGCCTGCTGCGGCAGGATCTGATTACTTCGGTAAACGGCGAGCGCGTCCGCGACCTGCCTTCGTTCTACAGGGTTCTGCGCGAAAAGGCGGCGAAGGAGCTTTGGTTCGATGTAAAGCGCGGCGAGTCAAATCTGGAGACGCCCAGGTACAAGCGCTAGCTTTTAAATCGGGAAGAGAAAGCGAAGAAACGGAGGCCGCGGGACTGTTCCCAAGGCCTCCTTTTTCTTTACGGGCGGTTGAGATCGCTTTTGGTAATCGTAAGCCGTCCGTCTGATTTGATGGTGGCGATGTGTTTAAAGTACTCGAAGTAGCGTTTGTCCGACACGGCAATATGGGTAAGCACCCAGTTTTTAAGGAAGCGGGTAAAGTTGGTCAGGTTGAATTTTTTCCCCTCGTTAAAGGCTTTTAGCTCATCGATTACGGTAAGTACAAAAGAGTCGTGTTCCCGTTTATGATCCCAATACCCGTCAAACTTTGTTTTGAGCATGATCTTTTCTTCGGTCGCAAAATGAACTTTGACGTACTTTACGGCGCCCTGAATCACCTTTTGAAAATAAGCGCGTTCTTCCGCCTCGTCGCCGACGCAATGATTAAAAAGATCGTTCGTCAGATTTAAAAGTTCTTTGTGCTGGTCATCGATAAGTTTCAGCCCCACGGAAAAAGTGGGCGACCAGTGTACCAATTCAGACGCCATGAGACCCCCTTTCTAATATATCGGCATTTACCGCTTTCACTATAATTTAACCCGCTCCGGCAATGTCATCCGGCCGCTCAAACGGTACGGCGGAAATGAAGGCGCCGCGTCCAGGGGTTGACATCAAAATACCGCGGGAGTAAACTAATAACATCCTATTGTATCCCGTATTATGGGGAATAGCAAGAAGGAAAGGAGTTTTATAATGAAGAAATTAGTAGTAGTGTGCCTGGCGGCTTTCATCCTCTTTGGATTTGCCTGCTCGGGCGACGGCGGCAAGGCCCTCATGGGCGTGGTTACCCCCGCCGCGGACCACGGCTTTACCGGCGAGTCCATCAGACACGGCGAGGCGCAGGCCAAACTGCTTGCCGAGCAAAACGGCTGGGATTACCGCTATCTTACCGCCAATGAATCGGGCGAACAGAACAACGCGGTTGATACCCTGATCAGCCTCAAGCCCAAGGTGATCGTCCTCTGGCCCGTTACCGGCGATGAGCTGCGGAACGCCGCGCAGAAGATTGTGGACGCGAAAATTCCCCTGATCATCTATGACCGTTTTATCCCTGGCTTTACCGGCGCCAGCGCCGAAATTTCCGGCGACAATGTGACTATCGGCGAAATGATGGGCAAGTACTTTGACAAGTACTTTGCCGGCGACGATCAAATCAACTATCTCGAATTCCTTGGCGATAGTTCCACGGTTCCCGGCGAACGTTCGGGCGGCTTTGCCTCGACCAGCCGCGGCCGTTTTAACAAAATCCAGAGCTTTGTCACCAACTGGAGCCAGCAGACCGCCATGGAGCAGCTTGAATCCTACCTCGGTTCCGCTTCCCGCGCCGAAATCGAATCGCTCCAGGCCATCTACACCGATGATGACGAGGAAGTGATGGGCATTGTGGGCGCCCTCAAGAACTACAAGGGCCCCGCCACGATCAATATCAAGCTGATCAGCGGAGTCGGCGGCCGCAGGGAGAACATGGATCTCTTTGAGAATTCAGGACTTACCGGCATTGACTTTGTAACCTACACTTTCTCCCCCTCTTTTATCCGCGACGCCATTGACCTTGGCGCGAAGATTATAAAGGGCGAAAGCGTTTCCAAGGATGTCAAGATTCCTTCAACGGAAATCGACAAGACCAACTACAGGGATTACATGGACAGCGACGCCTTTAAGACCCGCTACAGCATCTAAGCCTTTGACCGCCGCGCGGACCGCGCGGCGGTTTGCGATCGGGCTGTAAGCCCGGCGAATTCTTCTGTGTACCTGCCGGAGTTTTCATGAATCTTGAAATGAAAAACATTTTTAAAGTCTTTGGGCCGGTGACCGCGTTAAAGGACGTTTCCTTTGCCGTGGGCCCCGGGGAGATACACGGACTTTTGGGCGAAAACGGAGCCGGTAAAACGACCCTGATGAACGTGCTTGCCGGAACCTTTCCCCAGGATAAAGGCGAAATTATTATTAACGGCAAAACGGTGAGCGGCATGAATCCCCGCCGCGCCGGAGCAATGGGGATACGCTTTATTCACCAGGAACTTTCGCTCTGCAACGATCTGCGGGTTTACCAGAATATGTTCCTTTGCGGTGAATTTGCGTACGGCCCCTTTATCAGTAAAAAAGAAGAAATTAAACGGGCGCAGGAAGTGCTCGATTATATGGATACGGGAATCAGCGCCACGACCCTGGTGGGCGAACTGGAAACGGCGAAGAAACAGCTCGTGGAAATCGCGCGGGCCCTGCTCTTCAAGTCGGAGCTGATCATTATGGACGAACCGACCACGGCGCTTAACACGCGTGAAATAGAACACCTCTTTACGATTATGAACCGTCTTAAGGGCGAAGGGGTAAGTTTTATTTACATTTCCCACAAAATGCCCGAAGTGTTCGAAATTTGCGGAAAATACACCGTGCTGCGCGACGGAAATTTTATTGAGACGGGCGAAATAAAAAACATAGACGAACAGCGGGCCACCGAACTCCTTATCGGAAAAACCTTTGTGGCGGCCAAATTGAAAGATACCGTTCAGGAAAGCGGCAAAACGGTCTTTAAGGTTGACGGGCTTTCCGGCAAAACCTTTAGCGATGTTTCGCTGGAACTGCGAAAGGGCGAAGTGGTGGTGATCACCGGTCTTCAGGGTTCCGGTACCGACGAGCTTGCCACCGCCCTCTTTGGCGCGACGGCGGTAACGGGGGGAACGGTTTCGCTGACGTCGGGGCAGCTTGATCTGCACTCGATCAAGCGCGTCATGCAGAGCGGGGTAGCGATGATTCCCCGAAACCGCAAAGAACGCGGAATTCTTCCCCATCTGTCAATCAGGCAGAATAATTCCCTTGCGTATTTTGTGGTAAAACACAAAAAACTTTTTGTTTCGCCCAAAGAGGAACACGAGCGCTTTTTGGCAAACCGTAAAAAAATGGACATCAGGGCGGGCAGCGACACCGATCCCATTACGAGCCTTTCCGGCGGGAACCAGCAAAAGGTGATTCTTTCCAAGTGGCTTGAAATCGACGCCGATGTCTACATCATGGACAACCCCACCCAGGGGATCGACGTCGGTTCAAAGTTTTCGATTTACGCGCTGGTCAACGAAATGGCCAGGGAGGGAAAATCGGTGCTGCTCTTTAGCACCGAATTCCCCGAGATACAGCAGGTCGCCGACCGCTGTATTGTCATGTATCAGGGCAGGATCAACACGATTCTTGATCGTAAAGACATTACCGAAGTAAAAATCATGGCCCATTCCACGGGCGCCCAGGGTTAATTCCGGACAGATTATGGAGGACAGGAAATAAATGAAAGCGGCATTTTTGGATTTTCCCATCGGACGTTTTAGCTGGCGCCGTATAACAACGGATTACAGCCACTGGCTGAGTTTTATTGTGCTGATGATTGTGGCGATCATCGTCAACATTTATTTGGGAAGCCTGGGCGCTTTTCTTTCCTGGACCAATCTGACCAATCAGTTTATCCAGGGCGCTATTGTTGGAATCTGCGCCATGGGAATGAGTCTGGTGATCTCGGCGGGGATGATCGACCTTACCGTCGGTTCGGCCTGCGCCTTTATTTCCGGCATGGGAGTGCAGGTCCTTAACGCCACGGGCAGTATCGCCCTCTGTCTGCTTTTTTGTCTTGGCGCCGGATTTATCATCGGCCTTATTAACGGCGTTCTGGTGACCAAGGGCCGGATAGCTCCTTTTATTGTAACGCTGGCGTCGATGTCGGCGTGGCGATCGGTGATCAACCAGCTCGGTCAGGGCGGCCCTTTTACCGTCAACTCAAAAATCTACGAAACCTTCCGCCTTGTTTCGGCGGGGAGCGTCGGTCCCTTTCCCAACATGATGGTTTTTCTGATTGTGATTACGATTATTACCGGCGTTATAATGACCAAAACCAAATTCGGAACCTACGTGTACGCAATCGGTTCCAACGAACTTGCCGCGCGCCTTTCCGGTATTTCGGTCGACAGGGTAAAGTCGGTTATTTTTATATACGCGGGAACCCTCTATGGCCTTGCCGCCTTTTTGCTGGCTTCGCGGCTTTCAGCCATTCAGGCGGCCAGCGCGGGGAACGCCTACGAAATGGACGCCATCGCGGCGGTAGCCATCGGCGGCACCTCGATGGCCGGCGGGCGGGGCAAGATCGTCGGCACCTTCCTCGGCGTGCTTATGCTGCGCATAATCAGCACGGTGCTGATTATGGCGAAGGTTCCGCCCTTCCTTAACGGACTGGTGCAGGGAATTATTATTATTATCGCCGTGCTGGCGCAGAACCGCAAAAAGTAACGCACGGTACATCACGACGACGGAGGTTTGGTATGGCGCTTAAAGTGGGAATTGTCGGAGCCGGAGGCATGGCCTCGTATCATTATGACGGATTTACCGCCGCCGGCGCGGAAGTTGCCGCCATTGCCGACACGGATACGGAGCGGGCAAAGGCCTTTGCAAAAGGCCGCGCCGTGGGCGCGGTGTACGCGAGTCTTGCCGCTATGCTTGACGCGCTTCCCGATCTGGACGCCGTTTCCGTAGTAACTCCCAATAAATTTCACAAGCCGGTCAGCATCGAAGCCCTTAACGCGGGCAAACATGTTTTTTGCGAAAAGCCTCCTGCCCTCAACGCCGCCGAGATGGAAGAAATGTTCGCCGCTTCCAAAAAGGCGGGCAAAATCCTGATGTTTGATTTTAATAACCGCGCCCGCCCGGAATGCCGCGCCATGATGCGTTATATTAAGGAAGGCGCGGCGGGCACAATCAATTCGGCCCAGGCCCAGTGGGTGCGCCGCGCGGGAATTCCCGGCTTTGGCGGCTGGTTTACGACGAAAGCCCTTTCCGGCGGCGGTCCCGTGATCGATCTTCCCCACATGCTGGATCTGGCCCTGTACTTTATGGGCTATCCCGAACCGGCGTGGTGTCTGGCCGGCGTCTTTTACGATTTTATGGATAACAGGGCGTTTAAGGGCCCCTGGGGCATTCCCGATTCCGCTTCGGGCGCCACCGATGTGGAATCTTCCTGTCACGCCATGCTCAGTTTCAGGACAGGCCAGACGCTGATGATCCGCTGTTCCTGGGCGGAGTTTGTCGAACGCGAGCAGGTTTCGGTTACCTTTCAGGGAACCAGAGCCGGCGGCATGGTTCAACGGCTCTTTGGCGTTGACGGCATTGATTCCACCAGCATTGATACCTGCCGTCTCTTTAGCGAAGAGTACGGCGTTCAGGTAAACCGCGACATCATTGCCGAAAAAGATGAAACCATGGGCCGCAACGGCAGCGCCTCAAATTTTATCGACGCGATAGGCGGAAAGGCGGCGGCCCTTAACACCGCCGGCGAAGCGCTGATACTGATGAAGATTATCGACGCCCTCTACGAAAGCGCCGCGAAAAAACGGCCGGTCGAGATACACTAAAAATGGCCGGAGTTTTCCGTGCGAAAAAAAAGCTCGTCCTGTTGTATGTAGTGACCGCGTTTAAAATATTCGCCCAAACAAGTATTCCTGATTTTGCATGGTATTTTATGCGCGGCATTTACTTTGTGGGAAATGAAAACACTTTTTACGAAGTCAATACCGACGCCAAAGAATACAGGGATATTACCAAACTATGTTATACTGACAGTAATGGGTTTTTAAGAATAAATATTGACGGGAACAACAGCGATGATTTTATGCTGACAAAAAATGATACCTATTATTTGATATTGTCAAAAAGATATTTTACGGTAATACAAAATAATGAAGAAATAGAATGGCAAAAAAACACCACGGACGATTCGTTGTTATTTGTCAATCCCTCTATTCAAAGTATACATACAAATAGTTATGTAATCGAAAATAATATCCACTATTCAGCGGAAGGTTTTAAAAAAAGATTTTTTGCAACAGATCTGGGGCTGCCGTTGTTTTATTTGAATAGAACGCCGCCTTTTGCACTGTCAGAAGAACAGATGGATAATTTTTATATGGATATAGAGTTTGTTGACGGCGCCGACGGGATGCTGCTGTTAAATGGATTTGTTGATATGCGAAGGCCAAATTTATATAAAGAAAATGCAAGAGTAAAAGAAATTGCGATTACTATCGATGGACTGTCAAGTGTGTATACCCTGGAAGACAGGATTGAATTCCAGGAGATTATTTTTAAGAAACAAAGTAAAAAGGTACGGCTTGAAATAATCTCTTTTTACCAGGGCGAAAAGTATACTGATATATGTTTGAGCGCGTTATCCCCGATATTTTATGACAAGAAAAAGCATAACTTTGACAAAATGTACTGGACTGAACATAGAACAGAGTTTTTAAAAGAATTTTTAACACACTACCGGGAAATAAAATAGGGCGTATTGCGCAGAACCGCCGCCGTTTAACGTTCCGGCTGTATTACAAAACCGGAACGTTAAACGGCGGCAAAAACCACAGCCGGTTAAATCGCGGGCGCTTTCTCCAGCAGGTAATCTTCGGCCTCTTTACTCCACAGCCCGCAGTGTTCGCCGCAGATTTCGGCAAGGCCCGCGAAGAGGGGCGCCAGTTCGCCGCCTTCTTTCCCTTTGGCGGCAAAGTCGTCGATTGCGGCAAGGGGAAGTTTTTTATGGGTGTAGACAAGTTTTTTGCCGCCGGGGATTTTGTCAAGGTCAATGGTCGTTTGGGCCACGGCGTCAAGGCCGCCGACGTGGGTGATCATAAACACGGGGTTAAGATCGCCTGAGGCCATCATGGCAAGGCTTTCTTTCATGTCGTCGGTGTTGCCCCCGCTGGTTCCCACAATATGGTGGGATTCATAGTGGACGTTGTAAAAGTTAAAGGCGGCGGAAAAGGCCGTGTCGGTGGGGCCGGCGAAAAAGTTAAGGCAGCCGTCGTGTCCCAGCAGCCTGTCGCCCACTTCAAGAACCGGCCTGACCGGCGCGAAAACAAACACGTCGTCAAAGAGTTTTCCCCCGTTAAGCTGTTTCAGGTGTTCGACCGGATCGGACAGGTCTTTGGTGTTCACGTAGCAAAGTTCCACGCCGTGTTTTGCCGCTTCTTCGACGCCAAGCAGAGCCGCCGCCCGCTTGAGCCGCGCGTCATCGATGTCGGTAACGACGACGCGCTTGGGCTTGCGTCCCGCGTGGATCGCGTAGTCGATGGCGCCCAGACCCATGGGTCCCACCGAAGCGAGGAGGGCAAGCGAGCCGCCTTCGACGATGCCCATGTTGTGAACATAGGAGCCGCCGCGGGTATGGTACTGGGCATGGTAGGCGCCGACGACACAGGAGACGGGTTCCGACAGCGAACCCATAAAAAAGTTGTCGGCGTGGTACGGGAGCAGACAGCCCATCTCCATCACTTCTTTGGGAATCACGATGCAGGTCGCGTCCCCCCCGATGAAGCGGTAGGAATAGCCCGGCGACCAGAGGGTGGCCTCTCCCTTTTCGTCGGGATAGTTGAGGGCGGGCTGAATGGCGAACCGGTCGCCGGCCCTGAATTGGCCCGCCCACCTGGCGCCGACTTTTTCCAGAACGCCGCAGAATTCATGGCCGATGATGCAGGGATCCTGCCGCAGGTTGTAGCGTATCCGCTTGTGCTTTTCACCCTGTAAGGCCAGTTTGTGGCTTGACATGCAGATGGAATCGGAAACAATCCGTGCGAGGATTTCGTCGTCGTTTATTTCGGGAAGATCAAATTCTTCAAGCCGCAGATCATTCACTCCGTAAATACGGACAGCTTTTGTTTTCATTCGTGTCTCCTTCTTTTATGCTCCATGTATAACTCCATGTATTTAATACTGTATCTTATTTATTGTATTTTTTCCAATCCGAAGGGGCAATACCCGTCTTGTTCTTGAAAAGCCGCGAAAAATAATACTGGTCTTCAAAACCCATGCGCCAGGCCGCTTCCTTGACGGAGATATCTTCCTGCTCAAGGAGCATTTCGGCCTTGTGTATCTTGATGTGAATGTAGTACTGGTACGGGCTCATCGAGGTATACTGCTTAAAGATCTGGGTAAGCCGCGAAGTGCTGATCCCGATCTGTGCGGCGATGCCGTTGAGGTTGATTTCGCCGTAAATGCGGGACTCCATCAAAAACTTTGCCTTTTCCACAATCTGCCCGTAGTAATCGGGCTGGCTCTGCCGTCTTTCGCCGGAGAGCATTTCCGTAAGAAGCAGGAGTATCGCCGTGCAGGCCTTCATCTGGTAGAGCGGGCGCTGGCCGCGAACTTCATCAAAAATGTGGTTAAACATGGTTAAAATATAGTCGTGCAGCCCCAAATTAAAGAAAATCTGTTTTTCCGAAAGAAAACTTTCCCGCGCAAGCTTGTTGAAGTAGGAGCCCTTAAAGCCGACCCAGTATTCATGCCAGCCCGTTTCAAAATCGGGGCTGTACTGGTGTTTCATTTCGGGCAGAATCAGAAACATGGAACCCGGCAGAATTTCGTAGCTTTGCTCGCCGGCGGAAAAAGTTCCCCTGCCGCTGGTGACGTACAGGATCTGGTATTCATGCAGGACCCGTCCCTGCGCCACCGGACGAAAGCTGATGGGGTGTTCCTTGAGGCGCGGAGGGTAGGATGTTTTTTGGGGCACTTCCACGTTCCCCACGGTGGTACACACCATGCCAAAGCGCGCATCTTCCGTACTGTAGGGGAGATAATGCATGAAGCCCCAGTCGCCGGAGCTTTTTTCTTCCATAAGACTAAAAAGCATAGCATGATTCGGCCGTATTTACAAGCGAAAAGTCCATGCCGGATTCCCGAAAAAGCCATCAAAACGCCGTGTTTTTTCCATGACATTAGGTGAAAAGTCCATTTCCGGCGCGGGAAAACGGACGCATTATTGGTGAATATCGAAACGCTACCAGGAGGTTTTTGTGGCCGAATACATACTCCAGCTCAAATCGATTAATAAATACTTTCCCGGCGTCAAAGTCCTGGAGGATGTTCACTTTGACCTCCTCCCCGGAGAAATCCATGCCCTCATGGGGGAAAACGGCGCGGGAAAGTCCACGCTGATCAAGGTTGTTTCCGGGGTTTACCAGCCCGACAGGGGAGATGTTTATATCAACGGCGAAAAGATCGTGATTCGATCGCCCCTGGACGCGCAGGCCCTGGGCATCGCCGCGGTACATCAGCATGTTACGAGCTTTCCCGATTTGTCGGTGGCCGAGAATATTTTTATGGGCCACGAAAAAACCCGTTCCGCCTTTAGGGTGATTGACTGGGGAACGATGAACAGAATGGCCAACGAATTGCTGGAACAGCTCGACGCGAAATTCGACAGCCGTACCCAGATGGGAACCCTTTCCGTGGCCCAGCAGCAGATTGTGGAGATTGCCAAGGCCCTTTCGGTCAGCGCGCGGATCATCATTATGGACGAACCCACGGCGGCCCTGTCCAACCGCGAAAGCGAAGATCTGTACCGGATCATGCGGGGCCTTAAAGAACGGGGCGTATCGATCATTTTTATCTCCCACCGTTTTGAAGACATGTATACGATTGCCGACAGGGTTACGGTGATGCGGGACGGCAAGTACATCAACACCTGGAAGGTGTCGGATGTGGACGACCACACCATGGCTGTCGCGATGGTGGGCAGGGAAATCGTACAGTTCTTTCCCAAACGCGAGGTTAAACCGGCGGAGGAAATTTTTCGGGTCGAGGGCCTTTCGCGGACGGGATTCTTTAAGGACATAAGTTTTACCCTGCGCCGTGGCGAAGTACTGGCCCTTACGGGCCTTGTGGGTTCGGGCCGTACCGAACTTTGCGAGGCGATCTTCGGCGTTACCGGCTACGACGAGGGAAGCGTCGCGCTTGAAGGAAAGCCCCTGCGCCGGGGAAATCCCGCGGCCTCCCTCAAGGCGGGCATAGGCTACCTTCCCGAAGACCGGCACAAACAGGGGCTGGTGCTGCCCTGGGAAATTGCCAAAAATATCTCCCTTACCGCGCTGGACAAATTTGCCGTCCGGGGCTGGCTTGATTTTAAGAAGGAAAACGAAGAAGCAAAAAAACTTGGAGAAAAACTTGGCGTAAAGGCCATGAGCGTCCACGACAGGGTCTTCACGCTTTCCGGCGGCAACCAGCAGAAAGTCATTGTCGCCAAGCTGCTTAATTCGGACATGAAGGTGATCATCATGGACGAGCCGACCAAGGGCGTGGACGTAGGCGCCAAGACCAGCATCTACGAAATAATGAACGAACTTGCCGCCGCGGGTTACGGAATTATCATGGTGTCGTCGGAAATGCCCGAAGTGCTGGGCATGAGCGACCGTGTGGTGGTTATGAAAGAGGGCAGGGTAACGGCGTCTCTGGAAACAAAGGGCGTGGATCAGGAAACGATACTGCGTTACGCCATGCAGGATACGGCCCAGCCGGCCTAGGTTTTATCGAGGGAGATTCTATGGAAAAGGGAAAGAGCATACCGTTTACCGAGCGGTTCCGGGAACTGGGGCTTATCGTCTTTATTGTCATCATTTCGATACTGATCCAGATTCGCAATCATGAATTTTTGACCGTCGGCAATATCGGAAACATCCTGTCCAATACGGCGGTTCTGGCGATTCTTTCGGTAGGGATGATGATGGTTCTGCTCACCGGCGGCATAGATCTGTCCATAGGGGCGACCATGGCCTTTACCGGCATGGTTACGGCCCTGAGCGTCAGCGCCCATCCTACCCTTCCGGTTCCCCTGTTAATACTGGAAAGCGTCTTTCTTGGGATTTGTATCGGCCTGGTCGTGGGCGTGCTGGTGTCGCGCTTTTCGATACTGCCCATCATCGCCAGCCTGGGGATGATGAACGTCATGCGGGGCCTGACCTATGTGGTGTCCGGGGGCGCATGGGTCAGCGCCTATCAAATGCCCGCCTATTTTAAGAACTTTGCCACCGGAACGCTGTTCGGCGTCAACAACCTTATCGTCATCGCGGTGATCGTCAACGTCGTGTTTTATTTCTTTATCAATTTTACACGGACAGGGCGGCGCATCTATGCCGTCGGTTCCAATCCCGAAGCGGCGGCAATAGTGGGGCTCCCCGCAAAGCGCATAGTCCTTCTCGTGTATATATTCATGGGCGGCCTTGCGGGACTTGCCGGCATACTCTGGGTGGCGAAGTTCGCCTCCGCCCAGGGGGACACCGCCGCGGGTTACGAGATGAACGTGATCGCCTCCTGCGTACTCGGCGGGGTCAGCGTTTCGGGCGGCCGCGGCAAGGTCTTCGGCCTGCTTTTGGGGGTGATACTCTTCGGCATTTTGGCGAACGCCCTGCCGCTGATCAACGTTTCCCCGTTCTGGCAGCAGGCGATTCAGGGTTTTGTGATTCTCTTTGCCATCATCACCAATGTCGTTATCAAACGCAACAACGACCGTGCGGCGCTGTACCGCCGCGTGGTATAGGAGTCATTCTATGGAAAACATGGAAATCAAAACTTTGAACGTCAGAACCCTGCGGGTAACGAAGCCCTGGAACCTCAAAAATTTTCTCTTCCAGTGGGAATGGCTTTTGGTGGTGGTATTCATCCTTATACATATTATCAACAGCTTTCTTTCGCCCTATTATCTGTCCGCCAATACTTTTTTTAGCACTCCCAGAAGTTTTCTCGATAAGGCCTTTATCGTTCTTCCCATGATGTTGGTAATTATTCTGGGAAACATCGACATCTCCGTGGCTTCCAACGTTTCCCTTACCGCCGTGCTGATGGCGGTTAGCTACAACGCCGGTCTTCCCATGCCGCTGGCCCTGGCCGCGGCCCTTGTTATCGGGACCCTGCTGGGAGGCTTTAACGGCCTTTTGCAGATCAAGTTTCCCGAACTGCCGGCGATGATCATCACCCTTGCCACGATGACGATCTACCGCGGCATGGCCTATGTGATCCTGGGAAATCAGGCGTCGGGCGGCTTTCCCCCGTGGTTCAGTTTTTTTGCCTGGGGCAATGTGGGGCCCTTTCCGTTTATCCTTGTCGTTTTTGCCGTCTCGGCCCTTGTCTTTGGCCTCTTGCTTCACAAGACAAGTTTTGGCCGCACCGTGTACGGCATGGGCAGCAACCTTACGGCCTGCAAGTACTCGGGGATAAAAACAAACCGCGTCCTTCTTGTCGTAAGCCTTCTTACGGGGCTGATGTCGGCGGTCTGCGCGATCTTTTTAACGTCCCGGATGGGAAGTACGCGGCCCAACGTAGCCCAGGGTTACGAGATGGACGTGATAGCCATGGTGGTTCTTGGGGGCGTAAGCACCTCGGGCGGGACAGGGCGCATCGCCGGTCCCCTTCTGGCGATCTTCATCATAGGTTTTTTGAATTACGGATTGGGGCTGGTGAACGCTTCGGCCCAGGTGATCCTCATCGTACTGGGGCTGCTTCTTGTTCTTTCGGTTCTGGTGATGAATCTGCGTATTATGGGTAAAAGATCCGTTAAATAACGGATCAAAAAATAACAAGTTCATTAGGAGGAAAAGATGAACAAAATGAAAAGAGTTCTGCCGTTTTTAATGGCCGCGGTACTCGTCTCGATGGTTTTGTCCGGCTGTGCGCCCAAGACCGATGCCGCCGGCGGGGCCAGCAATACCCATGCGGTGGTGTTCAAGAGTACGGGAAATCCGTTTGGCGAAAAGCTGATGGACGGTTTTGAAGCCGCCATTAAAGAGCAGGGCGGCACGGTGATCCGCCGCGCTCCCGACCTTCCCACCGCCGAGGCCCAGATTCAGATTATTGAGCAGCTTATCGCGCAAAAAGTGGCCAGCATTACCATTTCGGCCAACGATTACGACGCCCTGCAGCCCGTGCTTACCAACGCAAAGGCCGCGAACATTAAAATCGTTACCGCCGACTCGTCGGTAAATCCCGCGAGCCGTTCGGTACACATTAATCAGGCGGACACGAAGCTTATCGGCGAGACGCTCGTAGAAGCGGCCTTTGATCAGGCCGGCGGCTCGGGTGATATTGCCATTCTTTCGGCCACGAGCCAGGCTTCGAACCAGAACGCGTGGATTGCGGTAATGGAAGAAACGCTCAAGCAGCCCAAGTATGCCAACCTGAACCTGGTCAAAATCGCCTATGGCGACGACCTGCGGGACAAGTCCCTTTCCGAAACCGAAGGGCTTCTGGCAAGTTACGCGAATCTTAAGGTGATTGTGGCGCCCACCACGGTAGGTATCGCCGCGGCCGCCAAGGTAATTACCGACAGGAACCTTATCGGCACGGTAAAGATTACCGGCCTGGGCCTGCCTTCGGAAATGGCCGAATACATCACCAACGGTTCCTGCCCCTACATGTTCCTGTGGAACCCCATTGATCTGGGCTACCTGGGCGGTTACGCCGCGCTTGCTCTCGCGGGCGACAAGATTACCGGCGGCGTCGGAGATCAGTTCGACGGCGGCAAGCTGGGCAGCTACACGGTGGTTAACGCCAGCGACGGCGGCACGGAAGTTATTCTGGGCCCTCCCTTCAAGTTTGAACCCTCCAACATCAACGAGTGGAAGGATGTGTATTAAGAACCGTATGTAACGGAGATGGACGGTATTACGCCGTCCATCATCCTGAAAACGGGGCGGAGAAAATGAAACGTAAGACTTTTGTCATGCGCCTGAATCCAGGGTGCGCCGAAGAATATAAAAAGCGGCATAACGCGATATGGCCTGAACTCAGGGAGGAACTCCACAAGGCGGGAGTCTCCGATTATTCGATCCATTGGGATCCGAAAACCAATCTGCTTTTTGCCTACCAGATTTTAGCGGCCGGCGCGTCCGACGGAGATCTGGCCTCAAAAGAAATTGTAAAAAAATGGTGGCACATGATGGCCGACATTATGGATACTCATCCTGATGAATCGCCGGTCTGTGATGATTTAACAGAACTTTTTCATATGGATTGAGCAAGTTGTTTAAACTGACAGGACAACAGCGGGAGCGGGGCGAATATGGACGCTGAGACAGGCATACGGGAAATAACGGCGTTGTCCCGCCGTTACGGCGCGGATCGCGAATATGTGATTGCCGGCGGCGGCAATACCTCATATAAAGACAGCGGCGTTCTGTGGATTAAAGGATCGGGCGCTTCCCTTGGCGAAATGACGCCGGACGATTTTGTCGCCATGGATCGCAAAAAACTTGCCGCGATTTGGGAGAAGGCCCTTGGGGGCGCGGACGGAAAAAGCCGCTACCCCGCCGAAGACGCCCCCCGCGAAGCGGCCGTACTTGCCGACATGATGGCCGCCAGAAAAACGGGCGAGGAAAACAAGCGGCCCAGCGTGGAAACCCTTTTGCACGACATGCTTCCCTTTACCTATGTGGTGCATACCCATCCCACGCTCGTAAACGGCATGTGCTGCGGACGGAACGGCAGGCAAATTGCCGCCTCGCTTTTTGGCGCAGGCGCGTTGTGGATACCCATTTCGGATCCTGGCTTTGTGCTGGCCGTTACCATACGAAAGGCGCTGGAAGAGGCCGGCCCGGCGCCTTCGATTATCCTGCTGCAGAATCACGGTATTTTTGCCGGCGCCAACGAAAGCGAAGAAATTAACGCCATTTACCGCGGCGTGATTTTTGCCCTTAAAGAAAAGATCGTCCGCGATCCCGATTTTGGCGGCGAAGTTACCGCCTTTGGCGAAAGCGGGCGCATAGCGGCCGGCCTCGCCGCGGCGGCCTCGAAGCAGGCCGGCGCGGCGCGCGGCGTCAGCTTTCTGCGCAACAACGAATTGGCCCGCCTGGTAAAAGACCGCGCGTCTTTCGAGGCGGCGAGCGTTCCCTTTACGCCGGATCACATTGTTTACGCGGGAAGCGATCCCCTCTTTATCGAACGCGGCGAAGACATTGAAGCGGCTTTCAGGCGGCACTGCGAGCATAACGGCCGCGCTCCCAAAATCGCCGCGTATCAGGAACTCGGCGTTTTCGGCATCGGTGTGAACGAAAAAAGCGCCGTTACCGCTCTGGAACTTTTT
>JAITBL010000009.1 GCA_031283575.1 Treponema sp.
AGCGAGCAGGGTTTGTTCTATTCCCCCGCTTATCCTTCCGGCCTCCCCCTCAATATCTTCCAGTTCCCGGACGAATTCGGAACCGGGGGAAGCCAGAAGAATCTTGACAAGGGCCTTGTCTTCAACAACAATTTTCCACAGACGGTCGTTGTCCAGCAGGGGTTTTAATCCCGCGCCGCTGTACATCATAATCCGCAGTTCTTTGATGGGAATATTTTGTTCGATGTATTCTTTTGTTATCAGTTCATCCGCGGCGCCGCTTCGGGATACGGAACGTATTCCCAAATATTCGGCGTTTTTGACAAGACGCAGGGACTTTAAACCTTTGACAAAATCATTCATAAAAATAAAACCCGCCAGAATAGCGGCCCCGCATATCATGGGGACAATTGTCTTAACCAGGGGCGCGG
The DNA here is from genome assembly GCA_031283575.1 of Treponema sp. Taxonomy (GTDB): domain Bacteria; phylum Spirochaetota; class Spirochaetia; order Treponematales; family Breznakiellaceae; genus JAIRYT01. The sequence goes on from JAITBL010000009.1 coordinate 411, forward strand.
TCTGAACAAAGGGGACAAGACTTGCCAGTACGCCGGCCAGGGCTATCCCGCCGGAAATAAAAGCCCCCGCCCGCTGCACAAGGCCCCTCGGTTCATGTTCTGTCCGTTTCATTGCGTTTTTCATAACATCCTCCTGGTATTGGCGTTTACCGGGGGGTAAACAGCCGTTTAAAGACTAATGTCCCGCACGAGCGGGTAAACGGCGAAAAAACAGCGTCGGCGGCATTTGGAACCTGCATACAAAGGTATTTTACCCGTAACCCGCAAATACTGTCAAGCAAAAAGGGGCAAGGCGGTATTTCCTGACGTTTCCGCTCAGAACATCGCGTACTATCTGTTCTTCGGTATCAACCCGTCTTGCCAAGGTGATTTTTAGTCTGTTCATAACCGGATTAAAGGCCAATCCGACAATAGGAGTATATTCACTATTGACAATATCGTAAACGTTTAAGTGTTCTGACCCCTTGACCTTTTCGCCGATACCGTTCCATACTGGGAAAAGATACCACGATAAGGAGACCTGAAAGTGCCCTGCGGAAGAAAACGCAAACTCAGAAAGATTGCAACCCACAAACGGAAGAAAAAACTCAGAAAAAACCGGCACAAGAACAAATGACCTGTCCCGCCGCGGGCGGGGCAGGCGTTTTATGCGGGCGTCCCGCGGAACGGCGGGACAGTACGCCCGCCCGCCTATAGCTCCGCGGCATGAAAAACAACCCTTCCGCGGCTGTTGTTTTGCCGAGCGGGGCGCTTCTTGATCTTTCCCGGCCCGTCATTATGTCCATCGTCAATTGTACGCCCGACTCTTTTTTTGCCGGAAGCCGCTGCGCCGGCCCCGAAGAGGCCGCTGAGCGGGCCCTTGCCGCCGCCGCCCTGGGGGCGGGGATCATCGACTTTGGCGCGGAATCAACACGCCCGGGTTCGGACTATGTGGACGGGGAAACGGAAGCGGCCCGCCTTATTCCGGCCCTGGTCCGTTTTCGAAAGCAATCGGCCCTGCCCGTATCGGTGGATACCCGCCGCGCCGCCGTGGCCCGCCGCGCCCTCGACGAGGGCGCGGACATCATCAACGACATTTCGGCGAACGCCGATCTGGCCCGCCTTGCCGCGCGGCGGGGCGCCGCCCTCGTGATTATGCACATGAAGGGCGAACCCAAAACCATGCAGGAAAAACCCGTCTACGGCAGCCTCATTGCCGAAGTGCGCTCGTTTCTTGAGGCGGCCGCGCAAAAAGCCCTCGACGCGGGAGTAGGGCGGGACAAAATCATCCTTGATCCGGGCATAGGTTTCGGCAAAACAACGGCGGATAACGCCGCCCTGATCCGTCATCTTGCGGAAATCCGTTTTGACGATTATCCTTTACTGGTGGGGCTTTCCCGAAAGTCGTTTATCGGCGAACTGACCGGAAAGACCGTGGAGGACCGCATGGCGGGGACTCTGGCGGCCAACGCCGCCGCCCTTGCCGCGGGGGCCGAAATACTGCGGGTCCACGATACCGCCGAGACAGCGGATTTGATCAAAATCTGGAGGGCGTGCGCCTCGTGAGCTGGTACCAAAAACTTGTCGAATTCTATAATCTGTTTCGTCCCCTGCTCGACGTGGCGATTCTTTCGTTCATCCTCTATAAGGCCTATGATCTCCTGGTAAAGACACAGGCGGTACAGCTTATCAAGGGCGCCGTTTTTCTGGGGCTGATCTTCGGCATCGCCTATATCTTCAGGCTTACCACCCTGCAATGGCTTCTCAACATCATGGCGCCCGGACTTCTCGTGGCGGTGGCCATTGTCTTTCAACCGGAGCTGCGTAAAATCATCATACGTCTGGGACAGGGGGAACTGTTCCGTCTGGACACCAAACCCCGTCTGGGCCAGCTCGAAGCGGTGGTTACCGCCGCGGAAATGCTTTCACAGCAGCGGCGGGGCGCCCTGGTGGTTTTTCCCAGAAAGGTGAATATACGCAATGTCATCGACACGGGAACAAAACTCAACGCCGATCTGTCGTCGAGCCTCATTGTCACCGTCTTTGCGTTTGACGGCCCCCTGCACGACGGCGCCCTGATCATTCAGGGCGGGCGCATTGCCGCCGCCGGATGCCTTCTGCCGCTTTCGGAACAGCAGGACATACGCAAAAGTTTCGGTACGCGGCACCGCGCCGCGCTGGGAATGAGCGAGGCGAGCGACGCCGTGGTTCTCGTCGTTTCCGAAGAAACCGGCGCCATTTCGCTGGCCCACGAATCAAGGCTCTACTATGATCTGTCGCCTCTGGAAGTGCAGCGCAAGCTCAGGGAACTTCGCGAGCGCGGCGCGCCGGACGAAATAATAAACGAGGGCGAAAGCTCCGTCATCGCGCCCGCGGGGGTTTCTCCGGACGATGAGGAGCGGGAGCGCCTGTCGGGAGACGAATAGTTGGACTGGAAAAAACTGCTTGCCCGCATCACCCAAAACTGGCCCGCCAAGGTGCTCTCGGTGGTGGCGGCGATTTTTCTGTTTGCCTTTCACCGCATGGGCGATCTGCAGGAACGTTCTATTTCGGTTCCCCTCAATCTGGAAGTTAACGGCGCCCTGGTGCCGTCAAGCCCCTATCCGCGCAATATACGCGTGATCCTGCGGGGTGACGCGACGACCATTTATCCCATTGACGAAGACGACATCGAAGCCTTTCTTGATTTGACCCAGCAGGACGAGCCGGGCTCCTACCGCGCCCAGGTGCAGATCCAAAAAAAGGGAACGGCCGCGGCCGTCGAGGATCTTGAAATTACCGTCGACCCCATGGAGATCGCCGTCGATCTTGACAGGCGGCTCAGCAAGCCGGTGCCGCTGACGCCGAGTTTCCAGGGTTATCTGGAAACGGGCTACGAACTGGTGTCGTATACGCTGGAACCCGACAGCGTAACGATTGACGGGCCGCTCAAACTGCTTTCCGGCGTCGCGGAACTTTCTACCGAGCCGATCGATTTACGGGGCCGCAGCAGCGACTTTAGCGCCAGGGTTCGGATCGTAAATCCCAATCCGCTGTTTCTTATCCGCGGCGACCGTATGACGGAATTTAGCGCGAACATACGCGAGCTTATTTTGATCAACAGTTTTGAAACAATTCCGGTTGCCGTGACAGGCCTTCCCGCGGGACTTCAGGCGTCCGGAACCTATACCGCCTCGATCCGCATTGAAGGGGTTCAGCATGAAATTGAAACGCTGGACACCAGCGCCATACTCAGCGTTGACTGTTCGCTTGTCACCGAAGCGGGTGAGTACACGCTGCCGGTAACGGCGGCGCTGGATTCAAAGTTCGAGATCAGCCGCATTGATCCCCCCGAACTGACAATACGTGTCATTGAAGCGCCGGAAGCCGGCAAAGAATAGGGCGGCGAATCGATGATAGCGGGAATAGGCGTCGACGCGGTGACAATATCGCGCATGGAAAAATGGATGGACGATCAGTCGATGCTGTCCCGTTTTTTTGACGAAAAGGAAATCGCCGCCGTCAAAGAGCGGGGCGCGGGCAGGGTCCGTTCCCTGGCGGCGCGTTTTGCCGCGAAAGAAGCTTTTGGCAAAGCCCTGGGTACGGGGCTCGCGGGCCTTGTCCTGAAAGATATTATGGTCGTAAACGCGGTGCACGAAAAGCCGGAACTGCTTCTGCGGGGTAGCGCGCGCGAGGCGCTCGGGGCGCGGGGCGTCACGCGCGTTCATCTTTCCCTTACCCACGAAGGGGACACGGCCATTGCCATGGTGGTGTTGGAGGAATAAATGACCGACGATTTAAAGATATCCTATCAATCAAAAGAAGAATACCGCTGTCCGAACTGCGATACCGCTTTTCACCGTGAAGAACTGCTTTCAGGCAGCGGCCGGCTTATCGCCGGCAGAATTACCGACGAACTTCACCGCCTCTATGAGCCTTCGGCAAAGTTCGGCGTTATTTACCCTTTGGTGTATCAGGCTACCGTCTGCCCCGAATGTATGTTTGCCGCCATGGATAAAGATTTTATGAACCTTCCCGGACAGGGCAGAGCGAAGGCGATGAGCGACCGGCAGGGCCGCATTGAGGAAACGCGAAGAATTCTGCCTTCGGCTGATTTTACCAAACCCCGCGATCTTGTCAGCGGGGCGGCTTCCTTCTATCTGGTGCTCCGCTGTTATGATTATTACACCAGGGAATTTTCCCCGACGATGAAACAGGCCATTGCCGCCCTGCGTTGCAGCTGGCTTTTGGAAGAAATCAACAGCAAGTATCCGGGCTATCATTACGACTGGCTTTCCGTGCTCGTTAAAAAGAAATCGGCCTTTCTTTACAACGAGGCGATTCTTAAAGAACAGACCGGCAAAGAAACGCTTTCGGCAATCAAGAATTTTGGCCCCGACACCGATAAAAATTATTCCTACGAAGGCGCCCTCTATCTTTCCGCGCTGCTCAAACTTAAATTCGGCCAGCGGGAAGATCCCGCAAAACGGGCGGAAGAACTGGGGGCGGCAAAACGGACCATCGCGAAAATATTCGGATTGGGCAAGTCGTCGAAAAGCAAGCCCGGCCCGCTTCTGGAAATGGCCCGTGATCTTTACGAAAGCATCAACAAAGAACTTAACGAAACGGATGAATAGCCGTGATTCGACAAGGGCGCAATATCGCGCTCACTATCGCGTATGACGGAACAGGGTTCTCGGGCTGGCAGCGGCAAAACGGCCGGCGCACCGTACAGGCGGTGATCGAAGACGCCCTCGCCAGGCTTCACAAACACGCCTTGCCCCTTGCCGGTTCGGGAAGAACCGACGCGGGAGTCCACGCGCTTTTCCAGGTCGCCAACTTTTATTCGGATATCGCCGGCATGGAAGCGGAACGTTTTATTCCCGCGTTAAACAGCCTCTTGCCGCACGACGTGCGGATCATGGCGGCAAAAGAAGCGCCGCCGGAATTTCACGCGCGTTTTAGCGCGGAGTCAAGAACCTACCGTTATTACTTTATTTGCCGCCGCGGGGCTTTTCCCTGGGAACGGCGCTTCGCCTGCCAGTTGTGGCGGCAACCGGATATAAGCGTACTCAATGACTACGCGCGCTTGTTACGCGGCGAAATGGACTGCGGTATCTTTGCCGCCGCGGCTGACAGGAGCGCTTCGCGTTTCCGCCGCCTCTACAACGCCGTGTTTTTTATCGAAGACGGCAGACTGGTTTTTGAAATCCGCGCCAACGCTTTTTTGTGGAACATGGTCCGCTCGCTCGCAGGAACCCTTCTTTATTACGAAGAAAAAAAAACGCCCGCCGCCGAATTTCTGGAAATCATCCGCTCCGGAAAACGGGAACTTGCCGGTCCCACCCTGCCGCCCCAGGGGCTTTTTCTGTATCACATCGAGTACGGTAATTTTC
>JAITBL010000016.1 GCA_031283575.1 Treponema sp.
CCGGCAGGCCGCCGTTTGGCCGCCGTCCGGCGAGACCGCCGGGATGTTACGGGCATTTCCGGTAGTCCCCCGCCGGAAATGCCCCGGAACGCCCAAACCCGCGCGGGGTTAGGCGTTCCTGTTTTTTTAAAGCGCGGTCTGCTTATACTGGCTGACATAGCGGTCATGCTTCATCGGCGGCCACTTGTCAACGGTTTTGAGATCCGAGGCGCCCCACCGGGCGGGTTCGCCGACGTTCTCTTTGGTAACGACAAAAGGTTCAAAGATAATTTCTTTGGGGATCGTGTAACTGTGAAGAGAATCAATGATAACCCGGGTAGCTATATCCGAGTGAAGAGCGGCGTTATGCTCAACCGCTACATCCAGATAGCCGTCACGGATCGCTTTAATGCCGTTTTCGTCGGCGTCAATGGACGCGATGGCGATATGCCTGGGATCGCCTACCGGATAAAGTTTGCCCATTTCACGCAGAGCCTGAATAACGCCGACGAGCATGCAGTCGGACATAACAAAGATCGCGTTAGCCTGGGGATAACGGGTAAAACCGTCTTTTGTGGCGGTATATGCATTCTCGTTAGTCCACTTGCATTCCACCTTGTAGTCAAGCATTTTAAGGGCATCGGAATTCTGCGCGGCGGCGTCTTCAAAGCCTTTCTGGCGTTCACGGCCGAGTACAATTTCCAGCTGACCCATAATCGAAATAACCTGGCCTACTTTCCCGGCTTTGCGGAACTGATCCGCCAGATACTGGGCGCCCAGTCCCCCAAGCTTGAACTGATCGGTCTGGATGTGGGTAAGCGTCTCGCATCCGGGATCGGGCCGTACGTCTACGGAAATTACGGGTATTTTCGCCTGATTAAGCTGCCTGATGGCCGGCACAATCGCGCCGGAATCCGCGGGCTTAACCACGACAAAGTCCGGTTTGGTCACCAGAAGATCCTGAGCCTGCTGAGCCTGTAGTTCGGGCTTAAGGTCGGCGCTCAATATGGTACAGCGGCCTCCCGCCTTTTCAATCAGGTTTTTCAAAAACCCGGTACAGGCGACCTGCCAGGCCGACGAAGCTTCGTTGGCCAAAAATACAACGTTGGCCGGCTTTCCGTTAATAACCAGCGGTTTTGCCGGATCGTCGGCGGCGCCGCTGCCCTGAGAACCGGGACCGGCAAAAAGGGGCAGCGCTGCCATAAGCAGGGCAAGCAGTACGATCATTACTTTCTTCATTTCTTTCCTCCAATCTTTACAACAAAATCTAGGATTCGCTCAAGGCGATCCCAAAACACCTAAGCCTGCTGCCGGGAACGCTTTGCCGCGTCAATCGCGATAACGACAAAAATGATAAGCCCTTTCGCGATTTCCTGCATAAACGGAGTTACCCCGGTAATATTCAGCCCGTTATTGATCATCGCGATAAGGATCGCGCCCAACAGGGTTCCCCCGACCCCGCCCGCGCCGCCGGCCAGCGACGTGCCGCCGATTACACAGGCCGCGATACAGTCCAGTTCCAAATTCTGCCCCATACTCGGCGCGGCGCTTTGAAGCCGGGAAATAACCAACACCGCCCCCAGGGCGGCGAAAAAACCGCTAAAAACATAGGTAAGCATGATCACCCGGTCGGATTTTAGTCCCGCGAGCCAGGCGGCCTTTTGATTGCCCCCGGTAGCGTAGACTTCCCGGCCGTACGTTGTTTTAAGCAGGATGATAAAACCCACAGCCATACTGACCGCCATGATTATAATGGAAATAGGGATAACGCCGAAAAGCCTGCCCAAACCCAACACGGTAACTTCTTCGGGAAGAGTGATGGTTTTGCCGTTGCTCAGGGTACGGGCAATCCCCCGTGTAATGTTCATCATCGCCATTGTGGTAACGAAGGGAACCATTTTAAGTCTGGTTATGGAAATGCCGTTTACCAATCCGATAAGCGAACCCAGAACCAGCATTAACAAACAGGCAAGAAGCCAATTTATACCGGAGTCTATCATCATCGCTCCGGAAATACCGGTTAATACCGTTATTCCGGCTACGGACAAATCAATTCCCGCTCCAAGAATAACAAAGGTCATCCCGATAGCCACAATCCCCGTAACGGACGCGGCGACAAGGATATTCATAAGGTTGATTGGAGAAGCGTACTTCCCCCCGGACGCTATCGCGAATATAACAATAAAAACAACAATCGCGATAAAGAGGGTGCCCTTTTCCAAGAGGGTTCTGTTACTAGAAAACGGCGGACGCGGGCTGCTCATCGATTTCCTCCATCCTGCCATTATATCATGACGGATTGATCGCGCAAGAAAAATTTCGGTACGAAATTCATACCAATTTTCGCCGTTAGACCCGCCTCCGTTTACGGTAAACGTCCATTAAGACCGCGACAATGATAATTGTCCCTTTGATCATGCGCTGCATGCCCTGGGGAACCGTAAGAAGATTAAGGCCATTGCTTACCACGCCAATAATAAGGGTGCCGATAATCGTACCCCACATTTTGCCTTCGCCGCCCATCATGCTGGTTCCGCCGATTACCACGACGGCGATAGAGTCAAGCTCGTATCCGTCCCCGGCTACAGTTACCGCCGAATCCAGACGGGCCACGAGAATAACGGCGGAAACGCTGCACAAAAAACCAAGTATTGTATACGCGGCGGTTTTGTAAAAGGGAACGTCAATCCCGGAAAGCTTGCTGGCCACCTCGTTGCCGCCGATGGAATAGGAATAGCGCCCCAGCTTGGTATATTTAAGCAGATACAGGGCCGCCGCAAAAATTACCACCATAATGATAATCGGAATGGGTATGTTCAAAAACGTTCCGGCTATTTTAAGAAACGGTTTGGGATAGGTGTAAATCGGCTGACCGCCGGAAACGCTGTACGCAGCGCCCCGAACTATGGACATAGTCCCCAGGGTGGCAATAAACGGCGGCAGATTAAGCCGGGAAATAAGCAGTCCGTTGACAAAGCCGATAAACGTGCCCACGACAACGGCGGCGAGAATCGACACCCAGATTGGAAGCCCCAGGTTTACCATACAAATTCCCAGCACCAACCCGCAAAGAGCGACGGTGGAGCCGACGGAAAGATCAATACCCCCGGTGAGGATTACAAACGTCATTCCCACGGATATGATCGAGATAATCGATATCTGTACGAAGATATTAACAAAATTGGCAACTCTTAAAAACCTCGGCGAAAGAACGCTCAGTACCACGCAAAGAAGCACCAGGGCGGCGAGCGTCCCCAAATCGTTTGTGGGAATTCGTTTTAGAATGTTGTTCTTAGGCAATGTACTTTCCTCCTCCGGCCGCGTAGTAAAGAATTTTTTCCTGGGTGGCTTCTCGCGCCGGCAATTCTCCCAAAATCTCACCCCGGCACATAACAAGTATCCGGTCGCTCATACCGAGAATCTCCGGCAGATCCGACGATATCATGATCACCGACGCGCCGCCTTCGGTAAGGGCGTTCATCAGGGCATACACTTCCGCTTTGGCCCGGACATCAATACCCCGCGTTGGTTCATCAAATATAAAAATTTGTGATTTGGAGAGCATCCATTTTGCCAAAACTACTTTTTGCTGGTTGCCCCCGCTCAGGTTTAAAACCTTTTGATCCAAAGACGGCGTGCGGATGCCGAGTTTGCCAATATATTCCCGTATCGCCGACTTTTCCTGATTAAGGTTCAGGTGCAGCTTTCCCGAAAACGCGTTAAGATTCGCCAGGGTCATGTTGTGCCCGACGCTCATGGGAAGGACAAGTCCCTGTTGTTTCCTGTCCTCGGTTACAAAACCCAGGCCGCACTTGATTGCCCTGTACGGCGAGTTAATCGCGGTCTTTTGTCCGTTAATAAAAATCTCCCCGGAGTTAACCGGATCCGCCCCGAACATCGCCCTGGCAAGTTCGGTTCTGCCGGAACCAACAAGACCCGCTATTCCAAGAATTTCACCTTTTCGCAGCTTCAGGTTAATATTTTTCAAAACCGGATCCCGGTTCAGATTTCTTATCTCAAAAACACAATCGCCAATTTGCTTATGCACTTCGGGATACTGTTCTTTCAATTCCCGGCCAACCATAAGCTTTATAAGAGCCGGAATGGTGATCTTGTCTACATCCACGGTTGTTATGGTCTTGCCGTCCCGCATAACGGTTATCCTGTCGCCTATGCGCTCAAATTCTTCCAGCCGGTGAGATATATAAATGATGGAAATTCCATCCGATTTGATCTGGTGAATAATGGAAAAAAGATTGTTTATTTCTTTTTCCGTAAGCACCGCGGTAGGCTCGTCCATAATAATGATTCTTGACTTTTGGGAAAGCGCCTTTGCCACCTCTACCATCTGCTGTTCGGCGATGCCCAAATCGCGTACTTTTGACCGAGGGTCGATGGAAAGATTCATCCGATCAAGTATCAACGACGCGTTTTTGTACAGCGTGTTCCAGTCTATGCGCAGGCCTTTTTTCATCGGCTCCCGCCCCAGAAAAATATTTTCCGCCACGGAGAGCTGTTGAACAAGATTTAATTCCTGATAGATAATGCTGATTCCAATTTCTTGGGCGATCTTCGGGGTTATGCGGTGATAGTTGACGCCGTCAATAATAATGGTCCCGCCGTTTCGTTCATAAGCGCCGGCGAGGATTTTCACAAGCGTTGATTTACCGGCGCCGTTTTCCCCGACAACAATATGGACTTCGCCTTTTTCCACTTGAAGAGAAGCGTTGTCGAGACTCAACACGCCGGGAAATTCCTTGATTATCCCCGTCATTTCCAGAATGCGCACATCATACCCCTTTATAAAGATCTGTCCATAATGCGGATGCATATGGACAGATCTTCCTGAAAACTGGTTTTCCCGGCCGTTAGGCGGAAAAACGCGGCTTACAAATGGCGTAAATCAAAGATACTGATCTACCAGGCTCTTATCGACGACAATCGTGTCAACGGGAAGCCGCTTGTTCGCCGGGGCAGGCCGTTTTTTCAGCGCCGCATCCAGCATATCAATGGCGCCTTTGCCGATCCCCTGCGGATTCACATACAGGGTAGCCGTCTGGTCGTTGTTATTAACCGCTTCCATGGCATTGGGATTACCGTCGATACCGACAGTAACAATTCCTTGCAACCCCATCTGCTTGATGGCCTGTCCCGCGCCCAGGGACATTTCGTCGTTAAGACCGTAAAAAACGTTGATGCTGCCGTTCGCCTGAAGCATATTCGACGCGACGTTCATACCTTTTTCACGGGCCCAATCCGCGGGCTGGGTGGCGACCACTTTAATTCCGGGGTATTTTTTTATCTGATCCGTAAAACCACCGGCGCGTTCCGTGGAGTGAAAACCGGGAAGCCCTTCCAGAATGGCGACATTGGCTTTTCCGTTGGTTACTTTGTTAACCCAGTCGGCGATATTGGCGCCGCCCTGCCGCTGATCGTAACCGACATACGCATAGACATCGCCGCCGGGAAGATCGGTAAGGGAATTAAAGATAACGATGGGAATGCCCGCCTTGTTTGCCTTAATTACCGCGGATACGATGGCTTTGTCGTCATGGGCGCAGATGGCAATACCGGCCACGCCCCGCTGTACCAGGTCTTCGACAATCTTTACCTGTCCGGCCGCGTCATCGTCCCGTTCCGTTGAAAGAATCGTAAGTTTGTAGCCAAGCTTTTCCGCTTCCGGCTTCGCCCCGGAAATTACCGCCGCGTAGAACGGGCTGACCATAGCCGGCGGCACCAGCGCCAGTTCAAGCTGTCCGCCTTTTTCTCCTCCGCCGGGACCGGCGAATACCGCGGACGGCAGCAACAGCCCCCCCGCCAACGCGATCAATACAACAATTACCGCTTTTTTCATCTCTTTCCTCCTGAACAAATTGTTTTAAAGCTGTCCTAAATCCGGACAGCTTCTTTTTTTGAGAAAACGGCAAAACCGTTTCTCCCGTTATACGTTATACGTTACAATCTCTCCCTGGCACATCATGATCGCCGCCGCTTCCGCCGCGATCCGCTTCATCTTTTCCTTAAAATCCTCGGGATTCCCCAGATGTTCGGCAAATGTCCAAAAATGGCAGGGGATCACCGATTTTGCCCCGCAATCCACGGCAAGTTTCGCCGTTTCTTCGCCGTTCATGTTACCGTTGGCGCCGTTGATCGGCGCAATCAACAGATCTGGTTTATAATCAATGGCCCGTTTCATCGCCGCCGGTACATAGGCTGTGTCCCCGGCAAGGTAGATTTTGATTCCTTCCATTTCGATGAGCAGCCCTATCGGATCGGGAACCATGTCTCCGTGATCCGCGAATACCGCTTCCAGTTTGAGGCCGTTCCGGGTAAACGTATCGCCTTTGTTGAAAACGCGGTACGCCGACGCGGGAACGCCGAGGAGCTTTATCCTTTCAATACACGACGCGGGCGCGAGGAGCAGCGTTTTTTTATTGTTGAGGATAACCGGCATGGCGTCTATATCAAGATGATCTTCATGGAAATGGGTAACGGCCAGAATGTCCGGGGTAAATTCTTCAGGGGCGGCGACAGGAGCCATAAGCCGTTTAAAGCCCCACATCCGTTCTACGGAATCGGTCAAATAGGGATCTGCCGCCAGTACAAAACCGGAGCTGTCCTTGAACAAAAACCCCGCCTGTCCAAGCCAGGCTATCGCCAGTTCACCCTTTCCAACCCGGTAATCGGTAAATGCCTTCATAAAAACAGACGGCACTATCGCGTCCCTCCTTCTATGGAAACAGACTGAAAACCCTGCCGGCTTACCAGCTGCGCCGTCATTCCGCCGTCAACCAGGATATTGCTGCCGGTACAATAGCTTGCCTCGTCGCTTGCGAGAAACACCGCGGCGGCGGCGATTTCTTCCGACGTGCCGGGGCGTCCCGCCGGGATGTTGGAAGC
>JAITBL010000038.1 GCA_031283575.1 Treponema sp.
CTGTGCGCTAACGCGCACGGTTTTGAAACAGGCTCTTGCAGTTTCTCAGGCTTTCAGCCTTGCAAAACTGCTAATTTTAAGGTTGCTGTCCCAAAACTGAAGTTTTGGAACAGCCTCAAGTACTAAAAGAGATCCCCTGCGGCGGCCTCTTCCATTTCTTCGTCCGGCGGGAAAGGCCGGCCCGCGGCGTGTTCCGAAAGTTCCAGCGAGGGCTCCGCGTTTTTTCGGGGCCGTCCCGGCCCCCGGTGCAGCCCGGGAACGAGTCCCGCTTCCGGTACGGCCGGCCTTGCCGTTTCCGGCGCCGCCGGAACGGGCTGTTCCCGCGCCGCCGCGGGGGGAACGGCTTTTTCCGTAACGGCCGCCGCGCGGTCGGTAAACATCAGTTTGCGGAGTTTCGCTTCCACTTCCACGGCAAAGGCGGGGTTATCCTCCAGATACTTTTTCGCGTTCTCCCGTCCCTGGCCTATCTTTTCTTCGCCATAGTTGTACCAGGCGCCTTTTTTCTCGATGATGTCGTACTTCACCGCCGCGTCCAGAAGGCTCCCTATGGCGGAAATTCCCTTGCCAAAGATGATTTCCATTTCCGCCTTGCGGAAGGGCGGGGCGACCTTGTTCTTTACGACCTTGACGCGCACGCGGTTGCCGACGGCGTCGGTGTCTTTGCCGCCTTCAATGGTTTCAATGCGGCGCACCTCAAGCCGTACCGAGGCGTAGAATTTAAGCGCGTTACCGCCGGTCGTGGTTTCGGGGTTCCCGAACATAATGCCGATCTTCATGCGAATCTGGTTGATAAAGACAAGAATAGTTCTGGATTTGCCTATGGTCGAGGTAAGCTTGCGCAGGGCCTGGCTCATAAGACGGGCCTGAAGCCCCATGTGGGCGTCGCCCATGTCGCCGTCAATTTCCGCCTGCGGGGTAAGGGCCGCCACCGAGTCAACGACAATCACGTCGACGGCGCCGGAACGAACCAGGCTGTCGGCAATCTCCAGCGCCTGTTCCCCCGAATCGGGCTGGGATACCCAGAGCTCGTCGATATTGACGCCGAGGTTCTTCGCGTAGACAGGGTCCAGGGCGTGCTCGGCGTCGATAAACGCGGCAATGCCTCCAAGTTTTTGCGCCTCGGCCACGACATGCAGGGCCAGGGTTGTTTTGCCCCCCGACTCGGGGCCGTAGATCTCTATGATCCTTCCCCGTGGATAACCGCCCACGCCAAGCGCCTCGTCGAGCAGCATCGAGCCGGAGGGAATCACCTCGATACCCGCCGCGCTTGAATGTTCGCCCAGTCTGATAAACGAACCGGTTCCGTACTGCTTTTCGATTTGAAGACGGGCCGCTTCCAGAGCCTTCTTCTTCTCTTCTTCCGAACCCAGAGGATTACCCCTGGTTTTTTCTTCGGTCATCTTTGCCATCCTTTCCCTCCCCGTCCTATGTATGGCAATAGGCTCGTACTTGCTTGAGTATTCCGTAAAAAAAGTAGCATTTTTTTGAAAAAAAGTTAAGGGCGGGACGCGGCGCGGTTAGGCGCGGGGATCTTGCCGTAAAAGAGCGTAAACCGGTATACTGTTTTAAATGGAAAGCGCGGTCCTGGAAGCCCGGCGGGAATTGGGCGAAAACGAAAACCCGCCCGCGGGCATGACCTTTAAACTCAAGGAATTTGAAGGCCCCCTGGATCTGCTGCTCTTCCTCATCAAAAAAAACGAAATCAACATCTATGACATTCCGATTGCCCAGATCACCGAGCAGTATCTGGAATACCTTCGTTATGTAACGGCGCTGGATCTTGACGACGTGACCGAATTTCAGACCATGGCGGCCACCCTCGTCTACATCAAAAGCCGCATGCTCCTTCCCGTGGAGATTGACCTTGACGAAATCGAGGATCCCCGCCAGGAGCTGGTGGAAAAACTTATCGAATACCAGAAGTTTAAAAAACTCTCGGAACTTATGGAAGAAAAAAGCAGGGACGCCGAATGGGTGATCGAGCGCAAACGCCTTCAGCAGCCCCTTCCGTTTACCGAAGAAAATCTCTGGCAGAAGATCGACGTCTGGGACCTGCTTAAAACTTTTTCGGCCCTGATCAATTCTATGGGCGGCGGCAGCGAGCGGGTGTTTGACCTCTACGAGGAAGTTTCGATTAACGAAAAAACAACGCTGCTTTTCGAACTTTTGGAAACACGGGGCCAATGTACTTTTACCGATATGGTGGGAAGGCGGGGCTCGATCATGGATGTAATCTGCGCTTTTCTTGCCCTGCTGGAAGCGGTCAAGATACGTGTGGTAATCATTTACCAGAACCGCATGTTCGGTGATATTATGATACGGCCCCGGGAGGAAGCCTGATTGGATACTGAAACCGCGCTTATCGAAGCGATACTTTTTCTTGAAAGCGAACCCAGGGATTTTGCCGCCCTGTCGCGTATATCGGGCCTTGCCAGGGACGCGGTAAGCGCCGCGGTAGACGCGCTGGAGGTAAAATACGCCCGCAGCGATTCGGGGCTTGAGCTTTCCCGTATCGGCGGCGGCGTCATGGTTTCGGCCAGGCGGGAATACTGGGATAATTTGCGCGAACATTACGGCAGGCGGAACGAAAACCGCTTTTCCCGCGCGGCCCTGGAAACGCTGTCGATTATCGCCTATTCCCAGCCGATCACCAGGGCCGAAATCGAGGGCATACGCGGCGCTTCCCCGGACGCCATGATACGCTTTCTTGTCGAAAAGGGCCTTGTCCGCGAAGTGGGCAAAAAAGACTCGCCGGGCAAACCGTCCCAGTTCGGCACGACCCGGGATTTCCTCAAGGTCTTTGGCCTTGAGAGCATTGACGATCTTCCCAAACTGAACGAAGAAGAGGCCGAACGTTTTGAACTTTCCTGAGCGCGGAACCTTCCGCGGAGCGTTCATTTGATACACACGGATGGGGCGGATACGGCGCGGGACGCCGGTTTGGAGAAAGGCCGGCGGCTCCAGGTGTTTCTCGCCCACGCGGGCGTCGCCTCGCGGCGGGCCGGCGAGGCGTTAATACAGGCGGGGCGGGTTACCGTCAACGGCGAAGTGATCCGGGTGTTGGGACCCAGGGTTTCCCCGGATGACCGCGTCGAAGTTGACGGAAGGGTAGTGCGGCCCGAAGAGCGGATGCACTATCTGGCGCTGAACAAACCCGCCGGCTATATCTGCGCTTCCTCCGATCCCCAGGGACGGCCCCTGGCGCTGGAACTGCTTTCACCGCTGAAAGAACGGCTTTACAGTGTGGGCCGCCTCGATCTGCGTTCTTCGGGTCTGATCATTTTTACCAATGACGGGGAATTTGCCGCGCGTCTGGGACACCCCGGCTCGCAAATCGAAAAAGAGTACCTTGTGGAATCCACCGTACCTGTTTCCGGCGAGGCCGTTGCCGAATTTTTGGCCGGCGTCCTGATTGACGGCGAGTGGTACAGGGCAAAGCGTATCGAAAGGCTCGGCCGCAAATCAATACGGGTTGTCCTTATCGAGGGAAAAAACCGCGAGATCCGGCGGGTTTTTTCCCACTTTCATCTGCACGCCGAAAAACTGATGCGTATACGTATCGGACCGGTTGTTTTGGGCGCTTTGGCGGAAGGCGCTTCGCGGCCCCTGACAAAACGGGAACTGGAGGAATTAAATGGTCGTCGCGATTGACGGGCCCGCCGGAACCGGCAAAAGTACCGTCGCCAAAATGCTGGCGGACGGGCTTGAGGCCAGGGACGGAAAGCCCTTTACCTACATCAATTCGGGAAATCTCTACCGCGCGATCACCCTGGGCTGCATCCGTGGGGGCATTCCTGTCTCCGACACGGAAAAAGTCCTCGAATACGCCAAATCGGCGGCGCTGGACTATATAAACGGCCGCGTATGCCTTGACGGGGAAGCTGTGGAGGATCTTCTCCACAGCGACGAGGTCGATAAACTCGTGTCGCCGCTTTCGTCCATTGTGCCGGTACGCCACGTGGTCAACGATATTGTCCGCCGTATCGCCGCCGGCCTCAACGCCGTCGTGGAAGGCCGCGATATGACCACGGTCGTTTTTCCCGCGGCGGAATTCCGTTTTTACCTTGACGCTTCGGTCGGGGAGCGGGCCCGGCGGCGCTTTGAGCAAAAGGTCTCCGTCCTGAGCCGCGAAGAAATCGAGGCCTCCATAATGGAACGGGATACTATGGACAGAAACAAAGAGGAGGGGAGCCTCAGGATCGCCGAAGGGGCCGTCTACCTCGACACGTCGTACTTGACCTTACGTCAAGTTTATGACAAATTAAGAGAGAGAATACAAGAATTAAGGATGGAACATGGCTCAAATGGAAGTGGGAACGGACACTAATACCGCGGAAGGCGACATACAATCCCAATTGCAGGAAGCATACCTCAAATCACTGGAACAGCTTGAGGAAGGGCAGCTGATCGACGGCCACGTCATTCAGGTTACCCCCGATCAGGTGTTTATCGATGTCGGATACAAGTCGGAAGGCAAAATTCCCCTTTCGGAATTTACCGAAATTCCCGAAATCGGGGATCAGGTTTCGGTGATCCTCGTCGCCAAAGAAAACAAGCACGGCGATGTGATCGTTTCCAAGCAAAAGGCCGACGTTAAACTCTTCTGGAAAAATCTGCGTCAGGCCTTTCAGGACCATATACCGGCGGAAGGAACCATCGAAAAGCAGGTCAAGGGCGGTTACGACGTCAATCTGGGCGCCGGAGTTCACGCCTTTTTGCCGATCAGCCAGAGCGACTCCCAAAAAGTGGACAATCCCGAAAAGTTTTTGGGGCTGAAAACGCCGCTCTATGTCGAGCGCCTCTATTCGGACGGCAAGGTCAATATCGTCGTCAACAGGCGGAAATGGCTCGAAGAAGAGATCAGCCGCAAACAGAACGAATTTTTCGGGAACAACCCCATCGGCGCCGAAGTGACCGGCGTCGTTAAAAGCTTTACCTCGTTTGGCGCCTTTATCGATCTGGGCGGTTTTGACGGTCTCCTCCATATCAACGATATGAGCTGGGGCCATGTGACCCGTCCCAAAGATTTTGTCCGCAAGGGCCAGGAAATTACCGTCAAAGTAATACGCATTGATCCGGCGGAAAAGCGGATCAATCTTTCGCTCAAGCACTTTAGCGATGATCCGTGGGTTCACTTTGAGGAAAAATACCGGGTAAACGACGTGGTCAAGGGTAAAGTAACCAAGCTTACCGACTTCGGCGCCTTTATCGAACTGGAAGAGGGAATAGAGGGCCTTGCCCATATCTCCGAATTTTCCTGGGTCAAGAAAATACAGAAGCCCCAGGAGATTCTCAAGATCGGCGACGAAGTTGACTGCATGATTCTTGGATACGATCTCCAGGCGGGCAGGGTGTCGCTGGGCCTTAAACAGGTAAGCGCCAATCCATGGACGGACATTACCGAAAAGTATCCCGTGGGAACGCGCCTTACCCGCAAGGTAAGCAAAATTACCAACGCCGGCGCCTTTATCGAACTGGAAGAGGGAATTGACGGCTTCCTCCACGCGGATGATATTTCCTGGACCAGGAAAGTAAAACATCCCGGGAGCGAGCTGAGCGTCGATCAGGAAGTGGAAGTGATCGTGATTAGGGTGGATACGGAAAACCGCAACATCCGCCTGGGTATCAAGCAGCTTTCGGAAGATCCCTGGCAGAGCTTTGCCGGCGCTTACCGGCCCGGTTCGCCGGTCGAAGGGGAAGTTTCGTCGGTGACCGAATTCGGCGTTTTTGTCAAGGTTCCCGGCGGCATTGAGGGGCTGATCCACAAAAGCAACCTTGTCGAAAACCGCGACGAAAGCCCCGAGGACGCCCTTAAAAAGTACCATGCCGGCGACAAGATCAAGGCGGTGGTGCTGGAACTCTCTCCGGACAAACAAAAGGCCGCCTTCTCGATCAAGGATTACCAGAAGAAAGTCCAGCGCGATGAAATATCCCGCTATATGGCCGAAGAAGAATCGGACGGCTCAACCTTTACCCTGGGCGACGCCCTGAAATCGCGAAATCCGGTTGAAAGCAAAGCGGCGGAAAGCGGCGAAAAGGCCGGCGCGGGCGAAAAAAAACCGGCGGCTGAAACGCCGGAAGCCGCGGCAAAACCGGACGAAACGCCAAAGGCCGTGGAGGAAGCGGCGGCCGAAAAACCGGTGGAAAACGGGGGTGAACCCGCGCCGGACGGCGAGTAACGGCGTTGAGCGCCCATGCTGTCAAAAATTGACCTGCAAAAATTCAATACCCTCATTGAGATCAACGCGCTCATCAATACAAATTACGCGGGCATCCATTCCCTGCTTACCCGTATTTTAGAGTCGGCGACGCGCCTCAGCCTGGGCGAAGCTTCCAGCCTGCTCCTCGTAAACAGGGAAACCCAGGAACTCTATTTCGAGATCGCGCTGGGTTCCAAGGGCGCCGAGGTAAAAAAGTTTACCGTTAAACTTGGAGAGGGAATCGCCGGCTGGGTCGCGGCCCACAATAAATCCCTTATTGTCAACGACGTCGTCAGTGAAAAACGGCACCTTAAAGACATCGCCAAACAGGTAGGGTATCCCTCGCATACCATGATCGCCGTTCCCATGCGCATCAAGGACGAATGTATCGGGGTTATCGAAATTCTCAATAAAAAGGGAAACAAGGCCTTTACCCAGGAGGATCTGGAGTGGCTCGAAATTTTCGCCAACCAGGCCGCCCTGGCCGTTCAAAATGCCCGAAGCTTTGAAAAAGCCCAGGGAGAAATCAAATCCCTCAAGGCCAAACTCCATACCGATACGGGCTACCACACGCTTATCGCCAAAAGCCCCCTGATTCTCGAAAAACTTGACATCATCGACCGTGTAGCAAAAACCGATTCGTCGGTGCTGCTTCTTGGGGAAAGCGGTGTCGGCAAGGAACTTTTCGCGGAGCAGATTCACCTTCACAGTCCCCGCAGCAAAAAGGCCTTTGTCCGCGTTAATTGCGCGGCCCTTCCCGAAGGACTTTTGGAAAGCGAACTTTTCGGTCACGTAAAGGGCGCTTTTACCAACGCCGTGCAGAACCGCCCTGGCCGCTTTGAACTTGCCGACGGCGGCACGATCTTTCTTGACGAAATCGGCGACCTGCCCCTTGCGCTCCAGGTAAAACTTCTCCGCGTTATTCAGCAAAAAACTTTTGAAAAAGTCGGCTCCGATATTTCGGTCACCGTCGACACGCGTATCCTCGCGGCAACCAACAAGGATATCGACGCCATGGTAGAGCGGGGGGAATTCCGGAGCGATCTCTACTACCGCCTTAACGTGCTTCCCATTTACATTCCGCCGCTGCGCCAGCGGCCGGAGGATATCCCCGAACTCGCGAACTTTTTTCTTAAAAAGTATCAGGCGGAAACCAAAAAGAACTTTGAAGGGTTTTCCGGCGAGGCCATGGAATTCATGCTCTCCTATGCCTGGCCCGGGAATATCCGCGAACTGCAAAACAGCGTTGAGCGGGCCTGCGTTATCGGCAAGGGCGCCCGTATACAAAGGGAAGACATGGTTTTACGCGCGCAGGCGCCGTCCGTTCCCCAGGGGGGACGCGATCTGAAGAGCGCGATCACGGCCTTTAAGCTGCACTATATACGGCAGGCGCTTGAAGAAAACGGCTGGAATCAGACGGAAACGGCAAAGGCTCTGGGAATACAGAGGACCTATCTTTCCCGCCTTGTTAAAGAGCTTGGCGCTTTGGGTCAAAAGCCGGTTGAACAGCACGAAAACCGCAGAAGGAGATAGTATGGCGAAGGAAAAAGAAACAAAAGAAACAACGGAAGAACTTGCCGCGGCGGATAAAATCGCGCTCTTTATCGCGAAATACCGCGTGATAATACTGGCTGTTTTGGCGTTCACGGCGGCCGGCGTTATCGGCGCCGCGGCTTTTTTTACGGTCCGTAATGAACTGCAAAAGCGGGCTATTGTAAAGCTTACCGCGCTTGAAAAGCGGCTGGGCGATATCGGAGATCCCGCCGACGAAACAAAAACCACGGAAGTACAGGCGCTGGCCGAAGAGTTTAACAGTTTGGCGGGCGCTTCCTTCGGCTATGCCGCCGCAAAAGCCTATTCCCTTGCCGCCGGCATTTATGCCGAACGCAAGGAATGGGCAAAGGCCGAAGAAGCCTGGAAGTCGTCGGCGGAAAAGGGAGAGGCGATCTATATCGCGCCGATTTCCCTGTACAACGCGGCGGCGGCGGCGGAAGAACAGGGAAAACTTGACGCGGCCCTCGACTACTTCGGCCGGTGCCTTGCCTTTACGGGCAATAATCCCGCCGCGCCCCGCGCCCGCTTTAACATGGGGCGTATCTACGAGACGGAAGGCAGGACGGCGGAAGCCCTCGAAGCGTACCGGGCCCTTGTTGAAAACGAGAGCCCCGATTCTTCGTGGGTTAAACTGGCGCATTCGAGAATCATCAGCCTTGGCGGATGATCGGTTTTATGGGCGCGGGAAAGGACCTGTCCTAAAGTTCATTCATATTAAAAAAATTCTGTCGTTCTGCCTCCTCGCCGCCGCTTCCTGCGGCATCGAGGACTATGTCTATCTTGAACCGGTCACCAACGCTTCGACCAGCGGCGGTTCAACCGCTTTTTTCACCACTCCCAATAACCCCAGCGCCGAGTTCAGGTACTATCAAATTTATTACCGGATTTACCTGAGCAATA
>JAITBL010000042.1 GCA_031283575.1 Treponema sp.
CTGTGCGCTAACGCGCACGGTTTTGAAACAGGCTCTTGCAGTTTCTCAGGCTTTCAGCCTTGCAAAACTGCTAATTTTAAGGTTGCTGTCCCAAAACTGAAGTTTTGGAACAGCCTCAACTAACTAATTCAAAAACCAGCCGGGAAACACGCATTTTGGACATGACCCCTGTGTGTAAAAAACGGTAACGGCGTAAAACCGGTGAAAACAGGCTTTTTCGTATGGTTGAAGACCTGGCGTGCGTCCATGCCCGCGTACGAACCGGCGAGCACGGTAGAGCAGCATAGGCGCTATAACGTGGCCCCGTCTAAAGCGCCCGTTACAGCAAAACGGGGCCTTGAGAGCGTCGAAGGCGCGGCGATACGCTGCGGATAACGCCCCGTGTTTTGAAACCGGTCTACTTGTTAAAAATCTTCTTTTTTGCTAGAATTAGGGTAAATGAAGACGGAGGTTGTATGACTATAGTTGATATGCTGGGGCAGAGCGCTACGCTGACCTTGCTCGGTATGGCGGTTGTATTCGGATTTCTGGTAATTCTGGTTATTTCCATCTCCCTGGCAGGAAAACTTATCCACGCGCTGGGGGCGGACAAGGATGTTCGGGGCGGAACCGCCCCTGCTGTTTCTTCCGCAAACTCAAACGCCGGCGGCGCGGTAACGGCCGCGGTAACGGCCGCGGTAAATGAATACCGCAAAACAAACTCATAAAGGAAAAGACATGGCTAACGTTAAACTCACCGATTTAGTCCTGAGGGACGCGCATCAGTCCCTTTTTGCTACCCGTATGACCACCGCGGACATGCTTCCCGCCTGCGGGAAGCTTGACAAGGCCGGCTACTTTGCCCTGGAAGCCTGGGGCGGCGCGACCTTTGATTCCTGCATACGCTTTCTCAACGAAGACCCCTGGGACAGGCTCCGCAAACTCAAAAAGGCCCTTCCCGCCACCAAAATAATGATGCTGCTCCGCGGACAGAATCTGCTGGGATACCGGCATTATGCCGACGATGTCGTCGAAAAATTCGTGGAATACGCCGCCAAAAACGGCGTTGATATTTTTCGTATTTTTGACGCGGTAAACGATCCCCGCAATTTTAAAACCGCGACGGCCGCGGCCAAAAAGACCGGCAAGCACATTCAGGCGGCGATTTCGTATGCTGTTACCCCGTTTCATACTATCGAAAAATACGCAGAGCTTGCCAGGCAGTACGCCGCCATCGGGGCCGACTCGCTCTGTATCAAGGATATGTCGGGTCTTTTAAAGCCCTACGAGGCCTACAATCTCGTCAAGGCGATCAAGAAGGTTACGGACCTTCCCATAGAGATTCACTCCCACGCCACTACCGGCATGTCCGTGGCGACGCTGACCAAGGCCGCCGAAGCGGGCGCCGATGTCCTCGACACGGTTATCTCCTCCCTTGCCATGGGTACGAGCCACAGTCCCACCGAGACAATGGTAGAAATCTTCCGCGGCACCGAATACGATACGGGCCTTGACACCAAACTGCTTCTCGAAATTGCCGCTTATTTCCGCGAAGTGCGAAAGAACTACAAGCAATTTGAATCGAGCTTCCTTGGCGCCGACACCCGCATTCTTTTGTCCCAGGTGCCCGGCGGCATGCTCTCCAATATGGAAAGCCAGCTGAAAGAGCAGGGCGCTTCCGACAAGATCGACGAAGTACTCAAGGAAATCGCCGTGGTCCAGAAAGACGCGGGTTATCCGCCGCTGGTTACTCCCACGAGTCAAATCGTGGGAACCCAGGCGGTGTTCAATGTGCTCTTTGGCCGTTATAACCGGCTTTCGGGCGAGTTCCAGGATTTGCTCGCCGGCAAGTACGGCGCCTGTCCTGCGCCCAAAAACCAGGATGTGGTAAAGAAGGCCCTTGAGTCCCTCAAGATGGAGAAGGAAATTACCCACCGTCCGGCGGACGATATTCCCGCCGAATACGACAGGCTGGAAGGGGAAACCAAAAAGCTTTTGGGAAGCGACGCCGTCGCGGTGGAGGATGTTCTTACCTACGCCATGTTTCCCAAGGTTGCCCCCGCCTTTTTCAAAAAACGTTCCGAAGGTCCCGTGGTCTTCAAGGCCGAAGAGTCGGCGCCCGCGCCCGCAAAGGCCGGCGAAGCGGCGCGTTACTCGGTCAACGTCAACGGCGCCAATTACGACGTCGTTGTCGCCCCCGCCGGAACCGTAGCCGTCGCTCCCGCTTCGGGAGGGGCGGCCGCGCCTGGAGGCGGCACGGTAATTCCCGCGCCGGTCGCGGGAACCGTTTTGCGCTATGTCGTGGATGAAGGCGCCGAGGTCAAGGCCGGAACCACGGTGCTGATCATGGAATCCATGAAAATGGAACTGGAGATCAAAGCTGTTTCCGGCGGCAAGGTTCACTTCCTCGTTCCCGCCGGAACCCAGGTCGCGGCCCAGCAGCCTGTGGCGGAACTCGGCGGCGGCGCCGTTGGGACGCCTCCGCCCGCCGCGGCGGCGGCTCCCGCGCCGGTGGCGGGGACCGTGCTCCGCTACGCGGTAGGAGAGGGTGAGCGCGTCGTTTCGGGGACAACTATCGTCATCATGGAATCCATGAAAATGGAACTGGAAATTAAAGCCACCGCCGGCGGAAGCGTTCACTTCCTGGCTCCGGCGGGCGCCCAGATCGCATCGCAGCAGCCCCTCGCGGAAATCAAATAGGAAGGTATCATGTTAAACCTGAAAAAGAATCCGGTAATGGTTACCAAAATTGTTTTGTTCCTTGTAATCGGCGCCCTGGCGTTTTCTTTCCTGCCCCGTGTCAAGGCGCAGTCCGGCGCTGCGCCCGCCGATGATCTTCCCTCGTTCCGTAACCTTATGGGAATCATTCCCAACAGCGGGCCCGACAAAATTCCGTCCATTACTTTCGGCAGTTTCGCAAAGAACATCCTGCAAACAACGGGAATCTACGCCTTTTTTACCGACGTGATCCAAAAGGAAACTCCCGGCGGGGACCCCACTCTGGTTTTCGGCTGGCAGGAATTCCTCATGGTTGTGGTGGGCTTTGTGGTTATCTGGCTGGGGGCGGCAAAGAATTTTGAGCCGCTGCTGCTCATTCCCATAGGCTTCGGCATTGTTTTTGTGAACATCCCCTTTGCCGCGATGGGCGACGGACCGCACGGCTTTCTCCATATTATTTACGAGAGCGGGGTAGGGAACGAATTCTTCCCGCTGATCATTTTTATGGGTATAGGCGCGATGACCGACTTTGGGCCGCTTATTGCCAACCCGAAAACGGCCCTGCTTGGAGCGGCGGCCCAGTTTGGCGTTTTCGGCACGCTCTTCGGAATCAGCCTGGCCAACTATCTGCCCGGCGTTGCCTTTAACCTGAAGGAAGCCGCCTCGGTGGCGATCATCGGCGGCGCGGACGGTCCCACGACGATTTACATCGCGGCAAAGCTGGCGCCCCATCTTCTGGCGACGGTGGCCGTAGCGGCCTACTCTTACATGGCTCTGGTGCCCCTTATCCAGCCTCCGATTATGCGGGCGCTGACCAGCAAAAAGGAACGCCTTATCAGGATGAAACAGCTCCGGCCGGTTTCCAGGATAGAAAAGATACTTTTCCCCGTCGTGGTATTTTCCCTGGCCCTTCTGCTTATTCCTTCGGCGGCGGCGCTTATCGGCTGTCTGATGTTCGGCAACTTTATCAGGGAATGTGGAGTCGTCGAACGGCTGAGCAAAACCATGCAGAACGAGCTTATCAATATCGTGACGATCTTCCTCTCTTTGGGGGTCGGTTCACAAATGACGCCGGAGCGCTTCCTTAACTTCCAGTCCCTGATCATTGTGATTATGGGGCTGCTGGCTTTTTCCATTGCGACCGCCAGCGGCCTTCTTGTGGCGAAGTTTATGAACCTCTTCCTTAAGGAAAAGATCAATCCGCTTATCGGTTCCGCCGGCGTCTCGGCGGTGCCCATGGCCGCCCGCGTTTCCAACCGCGTCGGCCTTGAAGAAGACCCCGGGAACTTTGTCCTTATGCACGCCATGGGCCCGAACGTGGCCGGCGTTATCGGCACCGCCATCGCGGCCGGCGTCATGATTGCCGTCTACGGCGGCTAAAGCCGAACCGTGAATGAATTAAAAAAGCCCCGCGCGCGGGGCTTTTTTTTTCGGCGAGGCGAAGGCGCATAAGGCATATTCTTCTTCCCCGCTTTCTTTATATCTGTTTAACGCTTTTTTACGACAACGCGCCTGCGTTCCCCGCCTGACGTTTCATCGCCCCTGCCGGTTTTTGTTTTTTTTCGGTAAGGTTTTCCGCCCTGGCCGCGCTCTTCGCGGGACTGATGTTCTTCACGCGCCCCGCTTTCGCCGCGGACATTTTTCCGCGGCGAACGTTTCTGTTCCCGCACCGATTTTTCCAGCGCCTTGAGGGCCTTGTCAAAATCACCGAGGAAGGCGGGAAGGTCGTCGGCAAAGACGATGACCGACTGCCGTTCAAAACCGCTTCCTTCCCTGTTTTTGCTTTCAACAATGTTAAGGTAGAGATCCCCCACGCGGTTTTCTTTGACGTTAAAAAAATAGGTTCTGTTTGGTAATATCAGGCTGGTGGAATAAACTTCACCACGTATTCCCATGATTGCATCCTTTCCGCTTACGCGGTCCTGTCGGCGGCGGAAACCATTTCCGCCTGCCATGCGATAAGATACCGTTCCAGTTCGGCGCTGTCCCCGGCGTCCGCCATAATGCGGAAGACCGGCTCCGTTTTGGAGCCGCGCATCCAGATAAAGGCGGCCTCGTTTCCGCCTTCGTCCAAAAACACGATTTTAAGGCCGCCCGTACCGGCGCGGGCAAAGTCGGTCAGGCGGCGCTGCTCTTCGGTTCCGGTACAGGCGCGCGCCTCCCAGCCGCCGATTTTCCAGCGCGCGCGCAGTTCTTCCTTTCGCGCTTCCCACCGCGAGGCGAACACCGTTTGGTAACGCTGTTTGAGCAGGGCGTGATCGCCCGTTACGACGCGGCGCTTCGCCTCGTCCGTGGCGACGCCGGTCGTATAAAAACGGGGAAGCGAGGCGATAATATCCGTCAGCGTAAATTTTTCGTCTTTTAACGTGAAGCCGGCCCGTTCCCGCCATATATCAAAAAATCCCCGGTTTGCCGCACCGCCGCCGGTGACGGTGAGCAGCTTGATAATCGCGAAGACCGCGGCGGCGGGATCGCGCACCGCGGAGGGGTGGGTAATGCTGCCGCCGTTGGAGCCTTCTCCCAGAATGCGCACGATGTAGCCCTTTTCCCGCAGGGCGCGGGCGAGGTTTACCACATTGGCTTCGCCGACTTCGGCGCGGAAGACTTCGGCGCCGAAAGCGGCGGCGATGCGGTCGATCCGCATCGAGGTCGGCCCGTTCACCGCTACGGCTGTTTTTGTCAGGGGCCGGCCCGTCCCGTCGTAACGGAGCTGGCCCGTCCAGACAAGGTGGGCCAGTTCCGCCGCGCAGACAAGGGCAAACGTTTCCTGGGCTTCGAGGCTGCGGGCGCGGCCCGCCCTTTCATCCCAGATCACGAGGTTCCCCCGATCGCCGTCACAGTCGGGAACATAACCGAGCGCCACGGAAGGATCGGCGGCGCGGCGTTCCTCGAGAAAGCGCCGGCAGGGCTCCAGCGATGAACCTTCGGGGATGATCGCATGGGCGATAGCGCCGGCTTTATCGTTGATTGCGTAAAAACGAATCCCCAGGCCGGTAAAGAGTTCGCGGTCAATGCCGGCGGCGCGGGCGGAGCCGTTAAAGTCGACCGCCATTCCCAGCGGGCTTTTTTCAAGGCCGCCGCGTATCGCGGACAGCAGGGCCTTGTCGTTTGACGCCGCCACTTCCAGGCTAAAGGAATAATACGCGTCGAAGGCCCTGCGTTTGTTTTCCGCGGCGGCGTCTTCCGCGGCGTTTTCCAAAGCGGCTGTTTCCGCGCCGGCGGAAAGCAGTTTTTGCACGCGTTCAATGGCGCCGGGAGCGTCGAGGTAAGCGCGCAGATCGGCGATAAGGGAGAGCGCCCGCGGCCCGTCAAGAACGCCGCCGTCGTCCAGACCGAATTTGAGGCCGTTATGGCCGACGGGATTGTGGCTTGCCGAAATATAGCAGAAAGCGCGGGGCGGGCTTTTCCCTTCGCCGGCGCTTCGCGCGTAGGCCATGATCTCGGGCGCGGCCGTTATTCCGGTGTCGAGGACGCGGCAGGACGAGGCAAGAAAAGCGCGCCGCATGAGCGCGGCGATTTTTTTGCCGGTAGGCCGGCTGTCGCGCCCAAGAATTACGACGGGCTTTTCGCCGGCCGCGCCGGGCGGCCCAAGGAATTGGGCAAAAACCGCCGCCCCCGCGGCCGCGATGAGGGCGTGGGGGACGGAGACTTCTTCCTCCGCCGATTCCTCATCTCCGCTTGCGGCAAAGATCCCCCGCCATCCCGAAGGGGAAAGGATCATGGCCCGCAGCGAACGATCCAGCGTTTCGCGGTTCAGGCCGGAAAAAGACGGTTCCGGCGTCATATCGGATGTTTCACCGGGAATAGCGGGCATGGCATAAGTATACCGGAGGCAGGGGGCTTTTCTCTAGTCTGGGGGAAGAAAAAGGAGTATACTTAAACTGAAAGGGAATGTAAGGGTTTACTAACATGAAAAACATCTATCTTGACTATAACGCCACGACTCCCCTGCGGGATGAAGTGCGCGACGCGATAATCAAAGATCTTGCGGTATACGGCAACGCGTCCAGTATGCACGCCGCGGGCCGCGAGGCCAGGGCCCGCGTGGAAGAGGCCCGCGGGGCCGTGGGCGCTCTTCTGGGGGTTCCGGCAAAAACGATCATTTTTACTTCGGGCGGTTCGGAGTCCAACAACACGGTCTTTCAGACGATGCGCAGCCTTGCCTCGGACGAACACGGCGCTCCCAGGCCGCGGGGCAGGCGGGGCTTTATCACCACCGCGGTGGAACATCCCTGCGTACTCAATTCCGCCAAATATCTGGAATCGCTGGGCTACGAGGTGTGTTTTTTGCCGGTCGATGAATACGGCAAGATCAGCATGGACGAATTCAAAAAAGCGCTGAACGGCGAAACGCTTCTGGTGTCGGTGATGATGGCGAACAACGAAATCGGCACCGTTCAGGACATCAGGGAAATCGCCCGTCTTGCCAAAGCCGCCGGCGCCTTTATGCACACCGACGCCGTTCAGGCGGTGGGTAAAATACCGGTGGACATTCCCGATTTGGGAGTGGACTATCTTACCATGTCGGCCCATAAAATATACGGGCCCAAGGGAATCGGCGCCCTCTACATTAAAGAAAAAGCGCCGCTTTTTCCCCTGATCCACGGCGGCCACCAGGA
Organism: Treponema sp.; assembly: GCA_031283575.1. GTDB lineage: Bacteria > Spirochaetota > Spirochaetia > Treponematales > Breznakiellaceae > JAIRYT01. The sequence goes on from JAITBL010000042.1 coordinate 7,317, forward strand.
AGAAGGCATGCGCGCCGGAACCTATAACAACATGGGGATTCTTGGTTTTGGCAGGGCGGCGGAACTGGCAAAGAGCGGCCTTGCCGATTACCGGACGAATATGGGCGCCCTGCGCGCGCGGCTGCGCGACGGCCTTCTTTCGCGTATTCCCCATGTCAAAATTAACGGGCATCCCTCGGACATGCTTCCCAATACGCTCAACGTTTCTTTTCCAGGCGCGGAAGGGGAGGCGATTCTCCTCTCCATGGATCTGGAGGGAATTGAAGCTTCCACCGGTTCCGCCTGCGCTTCGGGGAGTCTGGAGCCGAGCCATGTACTGCTTGCCATCGGGGCGGGGCCGGAGCTTGCCCACGGCTCGATCCGGTTCAGCATGGGCCTTGGCAGCGCCGAAGCGGATATGGATTATGTGATCGAAAAGCTGCCGCCGATTATTGAGCGGCTTCGTAAAATGTCAACGCTGCGCGCGTAAGAGGTTGGTATGAACGCATGGGTTTATTCAGATATAGTGAAGGAACATTTTTCCAATCCCAGGAACGTATTGCTGGAAGATGAAGAAACCTGGCAAGCCGACGGGAGCGGTATAACGGGAAATATCCGCTGCGGCGATCAGATGCTGATGCTGCTGCGTATCAGGGACGATGTGATAAGTGATGTCCGCTGGAAAACCTACGGCTGCGCCAGCGCCATCGCCTCGACCAGCATGCTTTCCGAAACGATTAAGGGGATGAGCATAGCCGACGCGTACCGGATCAAACCCGACGATCTGGTAAAAAAACTTGGCGGCCTTCCCGAAAACAAAATTCACTGTTCCGTGCTGGGCGACAAGGCGCTGAGGGCGGCCATCGATGATTATCTGGCAAAAACGGGCCGCGCCGGTTTGTTTAAGGAAGAATCGGTGGTTATTTGTAACTGCCTCCAGATCACCGACAAAGATATAGAAACGGCTTTTCACAACGGCGCCAGAACCTGGGAAGATCTTCAGGCCGCCACAAAGATCGGCACGGTCTGCGGCGGCTGTAAACCCAGGGCTTTGGAACTGCTTCACGAATACGAGCATTTATACGGATAGAACCGGCCATTCCGTTTTAAGCGCCGATCGTTGCGGTCTTTGAGCCGCCGCAAGCCGCGGGGTATTAAACCCGGCCTACTTCTTTCGTCCCTGATAATAGTTCACCAGCCATTCAATGTATTCCATTACGTAGTCCTGCAGCAGGGGAGTCATTTTGTTGAAGTTACGGATTATCCGCTCAAGGCGGGGGTCTTTGGAAGCGTCGAACATCTCGCCCCTGCCGGTTTTGAGCCATTCCTCGTTTACGCCGTAGCTCAGGCAGATCATTGTGATCAAACGGTCGTTGACTTTACGCCGTTTGATTTCTATACCCGCCTCGCAGGACCGGCTCAGTTTGATTACTTCGGAAAACTGTTGCTGTGAATAACCAAGGGTTTTTCGAATCTCGATTACCCGCTCGTTTATGGCATAGTCATATTCTGCCACTATACCCTTCCTGTTGTTCATCGTAGCGCCGGTTTCATTCGCAGGGGAACCCGCCTTTCGGCGGAGAAGTCTTGGAGCGGTTCGGAAATGTTATGCCGTATTGCATGGCAACAAACCCCATAGTTATATAATTTCCTTGCAGAACGACGCCAAGAACCCGCTTGCCGGCTCGCGGAGGAGCTTCAGGGCGGGAAAAGTCATTAGCGGGGCCGGATTTCGCAGTCAGTCCGCGTGTTTTGAGTATTCCGCATCCTATACCCCATTTTAACCCATTATTTCTGAATGGAAAAGTGCCGCGGGTTGTTACGGGCCTGGGGGAAACAAGCCTGAATCCTGAACAAAAGATTCGCTTGCAGGCGGCGGCGGGCCTTGACATACTGTATACTTTCAAACTATTATATGTTTCATTGACACACTCGGGATGGTTGAAGTGATGAGCAAAAAACCGGTCTTGGCAAGGAAAACCTTTCGCCTTATTGCCGCGTACGGCCGGCTGCCCCGCGAAGGAAGAACCCTTCTTGACCGTATGGTGCGGTATCTGGCGGCCCTTGACAGGACAGTTTTTCCAAAAACCGAAGTCCCGGGAAAGACGCAAACCCTAAAAGGAGGGAGGTTTAATGCTTGAACATATATTCCGGGGCGGGAAATTACGGGCAGGCTTTGTTTTCCTGTTCGTTTTTTACGCAAACCTTGCCTTTGCCCAGGAAGCGCCCCTCTGGGTAACGCGCCAGGCGGCCGTTTACCCGCCGGACAGGTATCTGACCGGCACCGGCGAGGGCCGCGGCGAAGAAGAGGCCCGGACCCGGGCGCTGGCCCAGATCAGCCGCTTTTTCCAGACCACCGTCGAGGACACCCAGAAACTGTTTTACAGCTACCGGCAGACGCTTTCCGGTTCCGATGAAAGAAGCGCCACGAGCCAGCAGTCCGTCGTTACCAGCGAGGCGGATTTTTTCGGCGTCCGTTTTGCCGAAACCTACTTTGGGAAAAACGGCGCGGTCCGCGTCCTTGCCTACATCGACCGTGAAGCGGCGCTTGAAGTCTACGATCTGCGGACCGCCGCCTGTCTTGCCAGGGTTAACGAGATACTCAAGCGTTACGAAAACAGCCCCCATCCGATGGCCGCCATCCCCCGTCTGCAGGAGGCGCGTGAAAGCGCCGCCCTCGCGGAAAAACTTGCCGGGATTGCCGTGCTGATCAATCCGGGCGCGTCGGATCATTACCGGGGCATAACGGCGATACTGCCCCGCGTCGATTCCGCCATTGCCGCGAGCAAGGGCCGGCTTACGGCCAGCGTCAACATCAACGACGAACGTTTCCGTTCCCTTGCCCACCGCGCGGCCGAGGCGGTAAAGAACGAAGGCTTTGCCCTCATCGAAAACGGCGGCGTTTATACGCTGGAAATAACCGTTACGCCAAACGAATCGAAGGCGTCAAACAATTTTATCGTACAGCCGGAAGTAGCCGTCGTTTTTAAGGCGCAGGACGGTTCGCCGGTTGCAGGCTGGCGCAAAGCCTACGCCGCGGTCCGTCATCCCCATTCGGCGGATGATGCCGTCAGCCGCGCCCTGCGGGCCATTGAACAAAACGTCAACGCGGAGTTTCCGCTTGA
>JAITBL010000112.1 GCA_031283575.1 Treponema sp.
CGGCGTGTATATTTATGCACTGTGTTGCATAAAACACAAATTCCCTGTATTTTATTTGAAGGGGGTTGAGACCCCCCGCTTTCAGGGAGTCATTATAACCAGGAGTAGCTATTATGGACCGTATTGAGGAGCCGGATCAGCGCTGTAGGGGCCTGTACAGGAAAGAAAACGAACACGATTCCTGCGGAATAGGCTTTGTCGCCGACATCAAGGGCCGCCCCTCTCACGATATAATCCGCCGCGGCCTTGAGGTGTTGGAGTGTATGGAACACCGCGGGGCGGAAAGCGCCGACAACAAAACCGGCGACGGCTCGGGAATACTGCTCCAGATTCCCCACGTTTTTTACGCGGGGCTCATCCCCGGCCTGCCCGAGCCGGGCGCCTACGGTACGGGACTTATGTTCCTGCCGAAAAAAGCCGCCCTGGAAACAGCTGTCGGCAGGGCGCTGGAAGCCGCCGCCCTGGAGCTGGGGCTTTCCGTGCTGGCGCGCCGGCCCCTCGAAGTGGACTCGTCGGTTCTGGGAACTATGGCCGCCGCTTCGGAGCCGCGGATTGAACAGCTGGTTGTGGCGCCGGCGGCGGACATGAACAGGGCGGAACTGGAAACGGCTCTCTACCTTTTTCGCAAAAAGCTTGAACGGCGTTTCCGCGCCGAAAGCGCCGTCGCCGAAGCGGGCGGCTGGTATATGCCTTCGCTCTCCGCTTCAACCATCGTCTACAAAGGTATGCTGATGCCCAACCAGCTCCGGCGTTATTACCGCGAGCTGGAAGACGGCGCGATGGAAAGCGCGGTGGCTCTGGTTCACTCCCGTTTTTCCACCAACACTTTTCCCGACTGGCCTTTGGCCCAGCCCTTCCGCATTGTTTCCCATAACGGCGAAATCAACACGATCACCGGCAACCGTTTCTGGATGGCCGCGCGGGAAAAAAGCTTTGCCGAGGCCGGCGGCGCCTTTGCCTTGGCCCTTGCCGAAATCGCGCCCGTTATCGAACCGGGCCGTAGCGATTCGGCAAGTTTCGACAACGCGCTGGAACTGCTTGTCGCATCCGGCCGAAGCCTTCCCCACGCGCTGATGATGCTGATTCCCGAATCGTGGAACGACAAAAATCCCATTCCCGCTGAACTCAAATCCTTTTATGAATACCACGCCTGTATTATGGAAAGCTGGGACGGCCCCGCTTCAATGGTGTTCTGTGACGGCCGTTATGTGGGAGGCACTCTTGACCGGAACGGCCTGAGGCCCTCGCGCTATACGATTACCCGCGACGGTCTTATTGTTATGGCCTCGGAAACAGGCGTTCAGGGTTTTGAGGCGGAAGAGGTTGAATACAAGGGCCGGCTCCTTCCGGGAAAACTGCTCGTCGTTGACCTTAAAGAAGGCCGCATTATTCCCGACAGCGAAGTAAAAGAAAAAATCTGTAAACAGAAACCTTACGCCGAATGGGTAAAAAAGCACGTTGTGACACTGGACCAAACCGAGACGGGAAGCGCGCCGGCCGAGGGCGCGCCGATGAATCCGCGGGATACGCTTTTTATGGAACGGGCCGCGGGCTATACACGCGAAGACCGCGAACGCATACTCCTTACCATGGCGGAAACCGCCCAGGAGCCGACCAACTCCATGGGAACCGACACGCCTCTGGCCGTGCTCTCCTCGAAACCACAGCGGGTCTATTCATACTTTAAACAGGTTTTTGCCCAGGTAACCAATCCGCCCATCGACTCGATCCGCGAAGACCTCGTGATGACCCTGACGAGTTTTGCCGGTCCCCAAAAAAGCCTCCTTGCCGAAAGCGAAGAACACTGCCGCCGTATCAAGGTTTTAAATCCCGTCATGACCGAGTCCGATCTGGGGCGGCTTTTGAAAATTCGCAGCGAACTGTACAAACCCAAAAAACTCGCCGCGGTATTTTCCGTTTCGGCGCCCGCCGGCGAGGCATTGAAAGATGCCGTCGCCGAGCTGGTAAAAGAAGCGAAACGTTCGGTCGAAGCGGGCAGCGCGATCCTCGTCCTTTCCGACCGAAGCGCCCTTCCCGAATCGGGCCTCTGCGCCGTTCCGGCGCTGCTTGCGGCCGGCGCCGTACACCACGGCCTGATCGAAGCGGGGCTGCGTATGTCGGCGTCAATCATCGTTGAATCCTCCGAACCCCGCGAACTGATGCACTTTGCCCTGCTCTTCGGCTACGGCGCGGATATGGTGGTTCCCTACGGCGCGTTGACTTCACTCAAGGCGCTTGCCTCGGGCCCCGACAAAAAACGTTCCGGCGACAGCGCCCACGCCCAAAAAAATTATCTTAAAGGCATGTCCAAGGCGCTGCTCAAGGTTATGTCCAAAATGGGAACCAGCACGCTGCGCTCTTACCGCGGCGCGCAGGTTTTCGAAGCGGTCGGCCTTGATCGCGAAGTAATGGAAACCTGTTTCCGCGGCACCGCGAGCCGCATAGGCGGGGCGGGTTTTGCGGAACTGGAAGCGGAAGCCCGCAGCGATTATAACGCCGCCCGCGAAGCATGGGAAAAACAGCCGGCGCCTTCGGGGCAGGATTTGCTCCTTAACAGCGCGGGCCAATACCGCTGGCGCAAAAACGGCGAAAACCACGCCTGGAACCCGGAAACGATTCACCTTTTGCAGTGGGCCGCCAGAACGGGCGACTATTCCCTGTTCAAGCGCTTTTCAGGCGCGGCCGACACGCTCAACCAAACTCCCCATGTGATCCGCGGCCTCCTCGACTTTGCCCCTGCGGCGGCACGTGTCGACATCGACGAAGTGGAAAGCGTCGAGGAGATCATGAAACGCTTTACCTCGGGCGCGATGAGTTTTGGTTCCATCTCGAAAGAAGCGCACGAAACCATCGCCGAAGCAATGAACGCGATCAAGAGCCGCAGCAATTCGGGAGAAGGCGGCGAAGATCCCGAACGTTTTATTCCCTCAAGCGGCGGACGCTGGCTGAGGAGCGCGATCAAGCAGGTCGCTTCGGCCCGTTTTGGCGTTACCAGCGAATACCTGACCAACGCCGCGGAAATTCAAATCAAGATAGCCCAGGGCGCCAAGCCCGGAGAGGGAGGCCAGCTCCCCGGCCACAAAGTTGACGCGATGATTGCCAAGACGCGGCACGCCACTCCCGGCGTTACGCTTATCAGTCCGCCGCCCCATCACGATATTTATTCAATCGAGGATTTGGCCGAACTGATCTTCGATTTGAAAAACGCCAATCCCGATGCGAGGATAGGCGTCAAGCTGGTTTCGGAAAGCGGCGTGGGAACCGTAGCCGCCGGCGTCGCCAAGGCGCACGCCGACAATATTTTGATTTCGGGCTACGACGGCGGTACCGGCGCGAGTCCGCTTTCCTCGATACGCCACGCGGGGCTTCCTTGGGAACTGGGGCTTTCCGAAACCCACCAGGTTCTGGTGCGGAACGGCCTTCGGGGACGGGTGCGCCTCATGACCGACGGCCAGCTTAAAACAGGGCGTGACATCGTGATCGCCGCCATGCTCGGCGCGGAAGAGTTCGGTTTCGGCACTTCGGCGCTTATCGTTCTGGGCTGCGTGATGATGCGCAAGTGCCACGAAAACACCTGTCCCATGGGCGTGGCGACACAGGACCCCGAACTGCGCGCGCGCTTTGCCGGAAAGAGCGAATACCTGATCAACTTTTTCCGCTTCCTTGCCATGGAGACGCGCGAGATCATGGCGGGTCTGGGCTTTCGTAAATTCGAAGAGCTGGTGGGGCGCAGCGACTGTCTGGTACAGCGAAAAAACAAAAATGAAAACGACGGCGCGAAAACGCCGAATCTTGCGGCGGCAAAAACGGCAAAGATTGATCTGTCGGCGCTGCTTTACCGCGAGTCGGGGCCCGGCGGCGTCGAAGGCGGCAAGGCGATCCGCTGTCTGATGAACCAGATTCACAAGATCGACAGCGTGCTCGACAAAACCCTTATCGAAAAATGTTTTGACGCCCTGGAAAAAAAGATACCCGCGTCCTTTACGCTGCCCATTAAAAACACCGACCGCGCCGTTGGCGCCATGCTCTCCTGGGAGGTCAGCAGGCGTTTTGGCGGCAGGGGCCTGCCCGAAAATTTTGTGACGGTTGATTTTACCGGTTCGGCGGGACAGAGTTTCGGCGCCTTCCTTGCGCGGGGAATCACGTTCCGGCTTTCCGGCGACTGTAACGATTACCTGGGCAAGGGGCTTTCCGGCGGCCGTATCGTGGCCGCGCCGCCTCCGCGTTCCGTCTTTAAATCAAACGAAAACATCATTGCGGGAAACACGGTTCTCTACGGCGCGACCTCGGGCGAAGCCTATATCGCCGGTATAGCGGGAGAACGTTTCTGCGTGCGTAATTCCGGCGCGACCGCCGTTGTCGAAGGTACCGGCGATCACTGCGCCGAATACATGACCGGCGGCCGCCTTGTCGTGCTCGGCAGGGTGGGGCGGAACTTTGCCGCCGGTATGTCGGGGGGCATCGCCTTTGTCCTTGATGAGGCGGGCGATTTCAGCTATTACCTTAATCAGGGCATGGTGGAACTTTCCGGCCTTGAAAACGAGGAAGACGCCCTTTTTGTCAGGGAAACCATCGCCAAACATGTGTACTGGACCAATTCGGCGTACGCAAAAAACATTGTCGATCACTGGAGCGGGTACCGCGGCAAATTTGTCCAGGTCATGCCGGTTGAATATAAACGGGCGCTGCAGCAGATGAAACTTGCGGAAATCGATCGCAAACTCTACGAGATCCGCGAACGCGAAGAACTGGAACTTAAAAACTAGGCGTTCCACCAAAGCTGAAGGAGCCATCATGGGTGACCCGAGGGGTTTTATCAAGGTAAAGCGCAAAGTATCCGGCTACCGGCCGGTGGAAGAGCGCATTAACGACTACAGCGAAGTGGAGGTGCGGCTCTCCGATGACGAGCGGCGGCTCCAGGCTTCGCGCTGTATGGACTGCGGGGTGCCCTTCTGCCATTGGGCCTGTCCCGTTTCCAACGCCATGCCCGAATGGCAGGACAGGCTCTTCCGCGGCGACTGGAGCGGCGCCTGGGCGCTGCTGGAAGACACGAACCCCTTTCCCGAATTTACCGGCCGCGTGTGTCCGGCGCTTTGCGAGGCCTCCTGCGTACTGGGCGCCAACGACGAGCCGGTCACGATACGGCAGAATGAACTGGCGGTGATCGAGAAGGCCTTTGAAACAGGCATCGTGGTTCCCCGGCCGCCCCGCGCGCGGAACGGAAAAAGCGTCGCCGTAATCGGCGCCGGCCCCGCGGGGCTTTCCGCCGCCTACTATCTTAACCGCGCGGGCTTTACCGTTACCGTTTACGAAGGGGATCGCAAGCTCGGCGGTTACCTTCGTTACGGTATTCCCGACTTTAAACTGGATAAAAGCTTTATCGACCGACGCGCGGCCCTGATGGAAGCCGAAGGGGTTGTGTTCAAAACCAACGCCCGCGTGGGAAGCGCCCGTTACGGCTTCGGCGTCTCCGGGGCCGCGGCCGTCGTCAGCGCCCCGGAACTTGCCGCTTCCCACGACCTTGTGCTTCTTACCATCGGCGCGCGGGAACCCCGCGACATGAAAGTTCCCGGCAGGGAACTTTCCGGCATTGTTCAGGCGCTGGATTTTCTTTCGCTCCAGAACCGCGCCATCGGCGGCGAGGTTCCCGTGGAAAGCCTGGGGAACAGCGCCGGCCTTGCCTCTCCCACCGCCTACGGCAAGCGGGTACTGGTAATTGGCGGCGGCGATACCGGCGCCGATTGCGTGGGTACGGCCAACCGGCAGGGGGCCAAGCAGATTACCCAAATCGAGGTAATGCCCAGGCCCCCCGAACACCGGCCCGATTCGGCCCCCTGGCCGCTCTGGCCGGCCGTGCTTAAAACTTCCAGTTCCCATCTGGAAGGCTGTGAACGGCTCTGGTCTATCAGCACCAAATCCTTCGAGGGAAAAGACAAACTCGAGGCGGTCAAAGTCTGCCGCGTCGATTGGACCAACAGGGACGGCAAGTGGACCATGGCCGAAATCCACGGTTCCGAATTTTCCCTGCCCGCCGACCTTGTCCTGCTCGCCATGGGCTTTACCCACGTGGTACAGGAAGGCCTCGTGGCCGATTTGGGCCTTGCCGTCGATGAGCGGGGCAATATACGCACGCGGGGCAGTTTTCATACCAGCAATCCCAGGGTGTGGGCCGCGGGCGACGCGCGGAACGGGGCGAGCCTTGTAGTGAGGGCCATTGCCGACGGCCGCGCGGCGGCCGAAGCGATAACGGCGCATTTTTGTTAAAATGAAGTTCGTAAACAATGCGGCGCGACAGGATCGTGAATGAACAATAATCCACAGGACTTTAATCCGCGGGACATCAAGGCCATCGCCTTCGACCTTGACGGCACCCTGCTGCAAAAAGACAAAACCCTCTCGGCGCGTACCAAAAAGGCCGCCGCCGCGTGCAGGGAACGCGGCGTCCGCCTGATCATCGCTACGGGCCGCGCGGCAAGTTCCGGCGAAGTGTACCGAAGGGAACTTGATCTGTCGGGACCCCAGATTTATTACAACGGCGCGGAAGTGGTGGACGCGCCTTCAAACAGGCTGATCTACAGCCGTTTTGTTCCCGTCGAACCCATACGCTATTGCGTCGAAATTGCCCGCGAGCTGGGCGTGTATCTGCAGGTGTATTTTCCGCTTGGCGCCGTCCCCGGCGCCGGCGAAGTTCTTATGGCGGAGCGTCTGGGCGCGGAGTCGGACTTTTACCGTGTTTCTTCGGGCGTACAGGCGGTCAGGGGAAATCTTGAAGAAGCGCTGGCGTCCCCGCGATTGACGGGAATCATCAAGGCGCTGTTTATTACCCTGGAAGCAGGCGGCGGGAAAGGGGCCCGCGTAAAAGAACAGATCCGCGCGCTGATTAACGAACGTTACGGAAACGCTGTGTATGTGGTCGCTTCCCAGACGGAGTATCTGGAAGTACTGAACGCCGGCGTTTCAAAGGGAACGGGCCTTGCCCACGCCCTGCGGTATCTGGGCATAGCAAAAGAAAACACCCTGGCCTTTGGCGATGAGGAAAACGACCTCCCGCTTTTTGCCGAAGCCGCCTGGTCGGCGGCGCCGGCAAACGCGAAACCTGCCGTAAAGGACGCGGCCGTCTTCCGTATTCCCGCCAACACCGAAGACGGCGTGGCGGATTTTCTGGAAAAGCGGGTGCTGGGTCCAGGGGCATAAAAAAGCCCCGCGGCCGCGGGGCTTTTTGTTCAGCGCTTTTTCAGATATTTTCTGATATCCAAAGCAACCGCGACAATAATGATCGAGCCTTTTACAATCAGCTGCCAGTACGGCGACATATTAATAAAGGTAAGACCGTAATTGATAACGCTAAAAAGCAGCACGCCGATGACAATTCCCGGAACGGTGCCTATACCGCCCATATTGGAAACGCCTCCGACGACGCAGGCCGCAATCGCGTCAAGCTCGTAACCGTTGCCGTAGTTATTGGTTGCCCCGCCGGTACGCGCCGCTTCCAGCGTTCCCCCCAGGCCGTAGAGCATCGCGGCAAGGGTGTACGCGATGATCAGCGTACCTTCCACATTGACGCCCGAGACGCGGGCCGCTTCGGGATTGCCGCCGATCGCGTAAATGTTTTTACCGTAAGTGGTCTTGTTGTAGAGTATGTAGATAAACACGGTAACGATGATTGCGATGATCACGATGTAGTTGATCGGGAACTTGTGAATTGCGCCTTCAAAGCCGGCGGGATTGGGACCGATAACCAGTCCCCTTCCTTCCAGAATACGGATTGAGTTGGAACCAAGCGTGGAAAAACGCGCGTCAAGACCTCCGATGGGCTGGGCGCCGTAGGGCGGCCGGTCAAAGTAAAGGGAACACGCGCCGTACACGGCCACCATGGAACCCAGCGTCGCGATAAAGGCGGGAATCTTGAGCTTTGCCGTGATAAGGCCGTTAAGAAAACCAAAGAAACCGCAGATAATCATCGCGACAAGAATCGGAACGATCAGGGGCAGTATGGGCAGGTTCGGATACATGCGCCGCGCATAATCCGCCGTTTGCAGCAGCGACGCGGAAAGCACCGCCGCAAGCCCTACCTGCCGGCCCGCGGAAAGATCAACGCCGGCGGTAATAAGGATTCCCCCCATACCCATGGCGATGATAATCCTTGTCGCCGACATATTGAGAATATTGATCAGGTTCTTTATGGAAAGAAAAGACGCGCCGAACATAAAGTACGCCCAAAAGTGTATAACAAAAATAAGAATGATAAATACAAAGTAAATCGCGTATTGCGTAGCAATTTCTTTCGCGTTTTTCATTCTAAAGCCGCCAAGATTGACGTTTGCCATGTTTTCCTCCAATACTCTTACATAAATTGTGCCGCAAGGCGCATAATCTCTTCCTGGGTCGCTTCTTCGCCCTTGAGAATTCCGGTTACCTTTCCTTCGCACATGACCATAATCCTGTTGGAAACGCCCAGAAGTTCGGGCATTTCCGAAGAGATCATAATGACGCACTTTCCCTGTTTTGCCAGATCGATGATGATGTTGTAGATTTCAAATTTGGCGCCGACATCAATGCCCCGCGTAGGTTCATCAAGGATCAATATTTCCGGCTTGGTAAGGAACCAGCGGGCAAAAAGCACCTTTTGCTGGTTGCCCCCGGAAAGATCGCGGATCAGGGTTTTGCTCGACGGGGTTTTTACATTAAGGGCCTTGATGCTCTCGATGGCGTCGCGTTCCCCGAGTTTTTCGTTGAGCAGGCCGAAACCGCCGATGTACTTTTTGAGATTGGCCAGAATCATGTTGTCCTTGACCGATCGCATGGGAATAATTCCCGTAACCCGCCGTTCTTCGGTTACCAGGGCGATTTTGTGATTTTTTGCCTGGGTGGGGGAATGGATCACCACTTCCTTTCCATTGATCAAAATCTCGCCGCCGGCGACAGGCCGGAGGCCGAACAGCGATTCAACCAGTTCGGTACGCTGGGCGCCCACGAGGCCGCCGATGCCGAAAATTTCACCCCTGCGTACGTCGAAACTTACGTCCTTGAACGAATGGGGAATCGCCGAAGTCAGATGCTTTACCTCAAGAACCACTTCCGCGGGAGTGTTGGCGCGGGGAGGAAAACGGTTCGTAAGATCGCGGCCCACCATGTATCTGATGATCATGTCATTGGTAAGATCTTTCGCCCTGTAGGTCCCCACATGTTTGCCGTCACGCATGATCGAAACATCGTCGGCAATGGCGAGAATTTCTTCTATTTTGTGGGAGATATAAATGATCGCTACCCCTTCGTTCCTCAGACGCCTGATAATCCCAAAGAGATGGGTTACTTCGTTTTCGGTCAGGGAAGAGGTAGGCTCATCCATGATAATCACTTTGGATTTTTGGGAGACAGCCTTGGCGATTTCCAGCGACTGAATTTTTGAAACCGAAAGTTCCCTGACCCATACCTTGGGAGGAATGTCCATGCCAAGATCCTTAAAAAGCGCGACCGTGTCGTCGTACATTTTTTTATGATCGATGAATTTGATGGGGCCAAAGGCGCGTTTGGGAAAACGTCCCAGCCAGAGGTTTTCCATGGTACTGCGGAAGGGAACAGGCAGCAGTTCCTGATGGATCATCGAGATACCCGCGTCCAGCGCCCGGCGGGAATCGTCAAAATGTACCTTTTTGCCGTTGAGTATAATCTCGCCGGTGTCGGGCTCGTAAATTCCAAAGAGGCACTTCATCAGGGTCGATTTGCCGGCGCCGTTTTCACCCATCAGCGCGTGAACGCTGCCGGGCCTGAAATCAATGGTTATGTCGTCTAACGCCCTGACTCCGGGAAAGTTCTTGGAGAGGTGTTTTACCTGGAGGACATATTCCGTGTTTGCCATATTACCTCCTGATTATTCGCAGTGGGGTCCCCTTGGGGCGGGGAGATCCATTGAACAAAGCCGGATGGCGGAATTCAACCGTCTATCCGGCTCAAATTGTAATGAGGCGCGCAGGCCGCCCTGCGCGTTGTCAAAACTCCGCTTCCGCTTTTTGCGGAAGTTTCCAGGCTACTTCTGGAACTGCTGGTAGTTGTCCCTGGTTACCTTCTGGTAGGGGACCCACACATACTTCCCGTCGGTAACCTGGGTCACCGACGCGGGATCGCTTCCCGAGGCAAGGGCGAAGGCTACGTCAAAGGTGGCCTTTCCCTGTCCGTCGGCGTCGTTAAGGACCGTGCCGAGGAGCGTACCTTCCGAAAGGGCCTGGAGAGCGGGCGCGGTGGCGTCAACACCCAGTACGGGAAGGTATTTTCCACCCTGGAAATAACCGGCGTTCCGCAGCGATTCGATAACGCCCAGGGCCATATCGTCATTGTTGCAGAATACCATTTCGATTTGTTCGCCAAAACGGGCAAGCCAGGCGTCCATTTTGGTAACAGCCTGGGGCCGGTCCCACATGGCGGTGTCCGTGGCAAGCTCCTGAACTTTAACGCCCTTGTCGGTAAGGTACTTGATCGAAAATTCGGTCCTCAGTTCGGCGTCCTGGTGTCCGGGCTCGCCCTTGAGCATGAGGTACTGAATGACGCCGTCGCCGTTCTTGTCTACCCCCGGGGTAGCCTGGATGTAATCATAGGCGATTTCGCCCTGCATGGAACCGGACTGTTCGGCCTTGGCGCCGACATAGTACACCTTGTCCCACTTGGCCATATCTTCCGCAAAGGGCTCGCGGTTAAAGAACACGACCGGCGTATTGGCGGTTTTTGCCTTGTCGATGATAGTGCCGGCGGCTGTCCGGTCCACGGGGTTGATGGCGATCGCGCTGAGCTTCTTTGAAAGGAAAGAGTCAACCTGATCGTTTTGGGTGGGCTGGGCATTCTGGGAGTCCACTACTTCAAGCGTTGCCTTGCCCTCGGCATTCGCCTGGATGGCGTTCCGGGTGTAGGACATGAAGGTGTCGTCAAATTTGTAGATTGCCACGCCTATAGACGGAGTCCCGGTGGAAGCGGCTCGCCGGCAGGTCACAAACGACAGGGCCAGAGCCACAAAGAGCAGAGCGATAAGAACTTTTTTCACTTTTTTCCTCCTGTGAAAATCATTTTCCGGTCATGATAACTGAAAGCGTTTTCATAACCTTATTTAAGTTTGGCACTGTTTGGCCAAATTGTCAACACAAAGACGGGCTCTTTACATTTTTTTTGTTTCCGGGTATATTTTGACCTAATACGGCCCAAATCGCCGGTTAAACCTGCGGTTTAACCGCGGCCTCTGGTAAAGGGAAGGAATATAATGTCTCGTACATGCGATATTTGCGGAAAGCACACGGTTACCGGGAACACGGTAAGCCACGCCAAAAACAAGGTCCGGCGGGTCTGGAAGCCCAATCTCAAGAAGGTAAAAACCCTGATCGACGGAAGCACCGTCACCCTCAAGATCTGTACCCGCTGCCTCAAAAGCGATTACATAACCAAGAAGGTGTAGGCGGCTCCGAAAGTCCGGCCGCTCACCCAGGAAAGGGCCGCCCAGGCCCCGTTACAGAACAATCTCAAGGCCGTCCCAGCCGGGTTCCATCGTTACTCCCTGAATTCCCCGCCGCGCCATAAAATCGCGGCAGTACGCCTCTGTTTCGCGGTGAGAGTGTTCGTGACAGAGGTGGGTCAGCCAGGTCCGCCCTGCACCTATGGCCGCCGCGGCGTCAAGGGCCTGTTCGTAGTTAAAGTGGGTTTCGTGGGGCCGGACCCGCAGACCGTCAATGATCAGCACGCGGGGTTTCCCCATGCCGCGGAATGAAGCGGCGGGGATCGAGGACGTGTCGGTCAGGTAGACGGCGCCTTTGGTGTTTACAGCCGCGTCTTCTTCTGTTTTCGTTTCTTCCGGTTCCTCAATACGCCAGCCCAAAATATCAAGAACGCCGTGCCTGACCGGAACAGGGGTAAAGATCAGGCCGCCCAGGCGGACCGGCGCGTCAACGGCAAGGGGCTTAATGTGGGGTTTGCCGCCGCCCCGCTGGGTGGTTCTGAAAATATAGGCGAAGCGTTCCCGCAGCTCGGCGATGGTATGGACGTTTCCGTAAACGGGAATGCCTTCGCTGTCGCCGGCGCACAGGGGCCGCAGGTCGTCCAGGCCGTGGAGGTGGTCGGCGTGGGCGTGAGTGAGGAACACGGCGTCGAGGCGGGTTATACCCGCCCTCAACGCCTGGAGGCGGAATTCGGGGCCGGTATCGATGACGGCCCGTTCGCCGCCGCTTCCCTCGACAAGCAGGGAAGCGCGCATGCGTTTGTCTTTGCTTTCACGGGACCGGCAGACCGCGCAGCCGCAGCCCACGACCGGAACGCCATTGGAGGTGCCTGAACCAAGGAGGAGGAGCTTCATACCGATAGGATAAACATTGGTTTTCCAATATACTAGTGTCATGGCAGATCCCGAACTGGTCCGCGCCATGGACTACATCCTTAATCGCTGTGACGAAAAAGGAATTGACGCGGTAGCCGCCGCCGTGGTGCGCCGCCGGCGGGAGCTGGCCATGTTCGGCGGCGCGGCGAACCTCCCCGATCCCAAACGGCTGGCCCGCGATCTTTCCGCCCAGATCAATGTAAGCGCCAACATTGACGGCCTCCGCGAAGAGATACGCAAGATGGCGGTAAAAATCATACGCCAGGAAGCGCCGGAACTCAACGACGGGCAGATTGCCCAGCTTACCGCCGCGTGGATTCCCGGTCCGGGATCGGCCTCCAGCGGCGCTTCGCCCATTCCCGCCGGGATGCTCCTTGAAATGACCGATCAGTTTGTGCGCTTTTCCACCGGAAAGATGGGCGAAACTGAAGACAAAAAACTGCGGACGGAAATGGGCCAGTGGACAAGCCGCTACTGGAAAGCTTTTCCCGAGGTGGTAAAACTTATCATTAAAGATTACCTTGACGGTGAAATCACCGAAGGCGAGTACCGCGGCAAATTAGCCGGCGCACTCGCCATCGATCATTAGTATCCGACCTTGATATTTTCCCAGGCGGTATTGTACATCTCCAGCGCCTCGCCCAAATCATCCTTGAGCTCGGTGCCGGCTATATCCTCGACGGTATAGAGCGGGACTTCCTGTTTCAGAGCGCCGGCCGCCTTGTTGGCCGTGGCGGGAAAACCGAAGAAGTCGACAAATTCGGCATAGATATCGGGCCGGTGGATAAAGTCGATAAATTGGTAGGCCAGATCCAGATTCTTCGCCCCCTTAAGAATACACAGGCTGTCGATGTAGGCCGGTCCCCCTTCGCCGGGGATAAAGAACACGGTGTTCTCTACCAGTTCCGGATCGCCGGCAATCTCTTCGTAGACCACTTCGGCGTAACCCTGGACAACCCAAAAGTCGCCGTTGGCATAACCCTTGCCAAAGGCCTCGGCGTCAAACTTGGTAAGATTGGGCTTCCATACATCGTTGACCAGCGCGGCCGCCCTGTCCAGTTCCGCCTGGTTTCTCGTATTTACCGAGTAACCCAGCGAGACCAGCGCGTCGCCGAGCACTTCGCGCATATCGTCAAGCATGGTCATCCGCCCCTTGAGATCGGCGCGTCCAAAGATCGACCAGCTTTTTTCGTAATCGGGGACCTTGGCGGTGTTGACCGCGACGCCGGCGGCGCCCCAGTAGTAAGGCACCGAATAATCCATGGACGGATCGTAGGTGGCCTTTTGCAGCACCAGAGGATCAATATTTCCCAGATTGGAAAGTTTTGACCTGTCGATTTTTTCAAGCATCCCCTGGTGGATCATGATCGAAACATAATCGCCGGAGGGAAAGATAATGTCGTAACCCGAGCCGCCCGCCTGGAGTTTCGCGTACATTTCTTCGTTACTGGCGAACTCATCATAGATTACCTTGACCCCGTATTCTTCCTCGAATTTTTGAATGACCGAAGTCGGCGTGTAGTACGTCCAGTTGTAGATGTTGAGCTGTGTCGAAGATCCGTCCGGGCTTTCGCCCCCCACGCAGGCTCCCAGCGCGATCAGCTGCAGGACTGATGCCAGAATCAACAGCCCCCCGCGGACCGCGCCTTGTACAGGTGTTTTTTGCATATTCATCTCCTTACTTGATCCCGCGGCGTTTTACCGCGGGCGTTAATATTGAAAGTTACGCGAAGCGTAACACTAGTCCCGGTTAAGATATTTTACCACAAAGGCGCGGAAGGCGCACGAAGGAAGGAAAGATGAGTCTGGAAAGCTCTCACCTTTGTGTGCCTTGGTGTATCTTTGTGGTTCATATTCATATTCTTCCTCCGACGTTCATTTGGCGGCTATGTATTTCAGGAAATTCCTTAACAGGAATGTCAATGCCACGGTACCAAGGATCATCACCACCGAAAGGGCGTTGATCACCGGCGAGACGCCGAAGCGTATGGCCGAGTAAATATAAATGGGAAGGGTTGAGGAACCGGGGCCGGTGACAAAGTAGGTAATTACAAAGTCTTCCAGCGATATGGTCACCGCGGTAAGAAAACCCGAGACGATGCCGGGCATACAGACCGGAACCGTTACCCTGAGCAGGGTCTGCAGCTCGTTGGCCCCCAGATCGTGGGCCGCCTCGATGATCGAAAAATCAAATTCGTCAAGACGGGCCATCACCATAAGAAACACGAAGGGAAGGTTGAACGTAATGTGGGCAATAAGAATGGTCAGCAGCCCCAGATGCAGCTTGATTCCCGCGAAAAAAACCGAAAGAGACACGCCGATGATGATTTCCGGCAGAATCATGGGAAGGAACGAAATTATCTGCACATAATTACGCAGGCGGAAGCGGTACCAGTTAACGCCGATGGCGCCAAGCGTTCCGATCACCGTGGCGCTTACCGCGGAACTGAGGGCAATGACAATCGAGTGCCAGAAGGCCCGCCAGAGATCCCGCGAATGGAAAAAGAGTTCCTCGTACCAGACAAACGAAAAACCCGTCCAGTTCATTCCCTTTGACGCGTTAAACGAATAGAGGACGAGCACAAAAAGCGGCAAAAACAAAAACACAATAGTGGCGATAAAGATCGTCTGACTGAACGAAAAACTCTGCCGGTAGGCCCTGCGGGCGTGACGCGCCGCCTCGCCCGCGGGAGGGGCGATTTTAAGGGAAGTGACGATATTGCGTACCATCTGGGAAAAGTTTATTCCGCGCCTCATGCCATTACCCCGTTCCGTTTCCGCCCAGGTCCGCCTCGGGGTTTGCCGTTTCCGCGATACCGGACACATCGACGAGGCGTTTCGCCTCACGCCGCTGCAGGTTCATCATCACGACGACGCCGGCGGTGGTTACCAGCGTCAGCACCAGCGAAATCGCCGACGAGAGGGGCCAGTTCCGCGCCTTGGTCAGCTGGTCGGCGATCACGTTCCCCAGCATGTACGATTCCTTTCCGCCGACAAGGAGGGGCACCGCGTAGGCCCCGAAGATCGGGATAAACGTAAAGAGAACGGCGGTATAAATGCCGCTTCTGATATTGGGAAAAAGCACTTTGCGTATCGCCCCGAATTTGGTCGCCCCCAGATCGCGGGCCGCTTCCAAAAGCGAAAAATCAAATTTGTCGATGGTCGAAAAAAGCGGCAGTATGGCGTAGGGCAAATACATGTAGACAAGAACAAGCACCACTGTTTTTTGATTGTAGAGAAAATGCATATAGTCCCTGATAAGGCCGAGCCGCATGAGGAATTCGTTCAAAAAACCGTTGTTTCCCAGTATGTTCATCCAGGCAAAAACACGGATCAGAAAATTGGTCCAAAACGGAATGATGATCAAAAGGAGCAGAAAGGTCTGGTTCCGGCTCTTCGCCATAAAGTAACCGCAGGGCAGGGCGATAAGTATCGTGATCACCGTGGCCGCCGCCGAGGTAAGGAGGGTGCGCAGCGTGATGATCACAAAATTGGGATTCACGAGGCTCGCGTAGGCGGCCGGTGAAAACTGCGGATCGACGCCGCCGTAGAGCCCCTTCTTGAGGAAGCTGTAGATCACAATGATGATCAGCGGCGCCAGAAAAAAAATCGTGAACCACAGGGCCATGGGAAGTGAATAGAAGCCGCCGTAGCTACGGCGCCGGGCGTTCACTGCGCCGCCCCGACAATATAGCCGTCGTTCGCGCTCCAGGAGAGGAACACTTCATCCTTCCATTTAATGTCGGGGCCCTCGTCGGAATACCGCGCGTGCTGTTTGATTACGCGGATCACCGCCTGCGCGCCGCCGTTCCCCGCAACCTTCACATAGAACTTGGTCTGGAAGCCCGAATAAATCGGCTCGTCAACAAGTCCCTGGGAAAGATTGATGTCTCCGCGGTTGGTGGCGGGCCGTTCCTTGGAAATCACCACTTTTTCGGGGCGCACGGTAAAGCATACGGTCTGGCCCACGGCAACGTCGTCCACGGTGGTTACCTTGATCCGCCCCAGTTCGGGAATATCGAGATCCGCCATATATTCGGTTTCTTCTTTGGCAAGCTTTTCGACCTTCATGACCGTGCCGTTGTACAGGTTCGTCTCTCCGATAAAGCGGGCCACAAAATCCGTGGCGGGGCTCTCGTAGATTTCGTGGGGAGTCCCCACCTGGAGCACGTTCCCCTGATCCATTACGGCGATATGATCCGAGACGGAAAGGGCTTCCTGCTGGTCGTGGGTCACGTAAATAAAGGTGATGCCGATTTTGTCGTGGATCTGGTCGAGTTCGATCAACATGTGCTGGCGAAGTTTGGCGTCGAGGGCCGAAAGCGGCTCGTCCAGCAGCAGTACGCGGGGCTCGTTGATCAGGGCGCGGGCAATGGCGACCCGCTGCTTTTGCCCTCCGGAAAGCTGGTTGGGCTTTTTGTGGGCGTGGGCCTCCAGTTGTACCAGGCGCAGATAATCCCGCGTTTTTGACGCCACCCCGTTTCCGGACAGCTTTCGCAAGCGGAGTGGAAACGCGACGTTTTCGAATACCGTCAGATGGGGAAAGAGGGCGTAATTCTGGAACACCGTATTGGCCTGCCGCTTGTTGGGGGGCAGGGGCAGTACGTCAAAATCGCCGAAGCGAACCATGCCGGTATCGGGGCTTTCGAAGCCCGCGATAATCCGCAGCAGGGTGGTCTTGCCGCATCCCGAAGGTCCCAGAATGGAAAAAAACTCCCCGCGTTTTATGGAAAGGCTTACGTTGTTTAAAGCCAAAAAGTCGCCGAAGGTTTTTGAAACCTCCCCGATGACAACATCACTCCCTATCAATGTTGACCCTTCAACCTCCTTGCCAAGCCGGAATAACGGAACAATCCCGGCCCGCGGGATTGTCGTAAACAGCTAAAGCAAACAATGGGACTTTTTGGATTTGTTGTCAATACGCCCAGATTTATTCGAAAGTCCGCGGGAACGAAGTCAGCGCTTTTCGCTCAAAACGGCGTCAACAAGGTTCTTGAGATTGGGATCAAGTTTTTTCTCGGTTTCTTCATCGGGGGTTTTTACTTTTTCGTCAAGATAATTTACGCCGTCACGCTGCCTGATGACCGGAAAGGCGCCCTGGAGAACTTCGGGAGCGCCCTTGTCTTCACGCTGGAAAGGTTTATACACCAGCGGCATAAAGGCGTCGTTTTTCAGTTCCTCAAGACGGCCCGAGCTTTTTACCACGCCGGAATCGTCGGCAAATTCCTCGTCCTCCTTGTCGTCCAGTTGTGAAAATATGGTGGCAAAGGGCGAAACAATTTCGAATTCCGGGGCCGAGCCGTCCGTTTCGTCCTCGACCGGGGAAGCGCCGAATTCGATGAGGCTGGAAGGGTCCTGAATATCGCCGGGAAGACGCGGCATACGTTCCGGTTCAACCTCGAGCTCTTCCAGTTCCTCAAGTTCCTCCAGTTCTTCCTCCGCTTCCGGACCGTCGACGAGTTCCAGGCCGGAGCGTTCGACAATCGTAGGAATGTCGTCGTCGCCAAAGACAAGCTGAATGTTGGATTTGCCCTGATCGACCGCGCTCCCGCTTTCATCCCCGGGCATATCAGGCGTTTCCGTATTATCCTCGGCTGCCGGAACGGAAGGCGCGGAAGCCTCGTCTTCTTCGGGCAATTCTTCCAGTTCTTCCAGCTCTTCCAATTCTTCAAGATTATCCGAATCCGCCGTCTCCATGGACCGGGAAGTTACGGTGATGCTTCCGTCATCCGGCAGGTCGTTTCCAGCCGCGGCGGCCTGTTCCGGCGTTTCATCATCAAGGTCTTTGAGTTCCTCGACAGCTTCCGCTTCTTCGACCTCTTCGGCTTCCGCTTCTTTCGCTTCGGGGGCGGAAGGCTGGGCGGCCTTTACCATTGCCGCGTCAAAGGGATTCGGCTGCTGCGCCACGGCTCCCTGGCCGGGAATTACGGGGCTGGTTCCCGCGGCAAGGAGCATGCGGTTGAGGATGTTTTGCAGTTTATCCTCGTCAATGGCCAGGCGTGTTTCGCGCTTGCCGCCTATCGCGGTAAGGATTTCGTCCCAGGATTTATCGATAAGGACATCCACGTCTTCCAAAAGGGCCGGCGTTTTGTCTTTGATTCCGCGCTTAAGTTCGTTCCGCACATCCTCGCGGCGCAGTTCCAGTTCGTGGTACCAGTGGTTCCAGTCCATCTCGCCCTTGCGCTCGTAGTATTCGCGTATCAGGGACAGCTGCAGCCCCTTAAGACGGTTCTGGACTATCGTCAGGGTATCGGGCCGGACATTGAAACCGAGGAAAATGGAAAGGTAAATAGTAAGAAAAATCGCCGTCAGAAGAATAAACTTCATCGCCTGGGGAAACACAAAAAGCTCTTCGCTGACCACACGGCCGACATAGAAGCCCTGGCTGGTTTTTGCCGAAATAAGGGCCAGGGAAAAATGCGATTCTTCCGAATCCAGGGCGGTCAGATTAAGCAGCCCTTCGTTCCATACAGAAGCGACTATGGGAAGAATAACCATGCGGACCGAGTTGGGGCTTCCCGTTACGATGCCCGGCGGCGCGGCGATGATCGAAATATCCTCGCCGATTTTAAGGCGTCCCTCGCTCATAAGCCGGTCCGCTACCGCCCGCACCGAAACCGAAAAAAGCGCCGTGCCATGATAGACTTCCATGGAATCATAAAAAGGGAAGGAAAAGACAAGCCGCTCGTTTGGCTGGTCCAGGGTGATTTTGGGACTTCCCTCCGAGGGTACCGAAAATTCGCCAAAAGGAACCTGGGGGCTCAGATCGCCGTAGTTGAGGTAGCTGACGCTCTGGTTGTCCTGGGCCAGAATATCGGCGGGATTGGTCGAAAAGTGGACCCTTACCCCTCCCGAGTCAATAAAGCGCACCGACTGAAGGCCCGACTGGCCTTCCATGAGCATGCCGAAGAGCCTTGAGCGTTCAAAAATGTCCTGGGATGAAATATTGGGAAGAAAGCTCCGTTTTACCGAGCCCGCTTCCATGGCCGCGGCAAAGCGGCCTTCCAGCTCGGAAAGGAAGCTGTCGACCGTTTCTGCGCTCTGTTTGAGTTCGCGCTCCAGCGAGCGTGTAAGTCCCGGGTGATAGAAGCGGGTCTCGATCAGGTTAAAAAAACCCGTAAAGGCCACCACCGAGAAAATACCCACTACGGCTACCGAGACAAGAAGGCTCAGAGCTGCTTTTTGAGATACGGTCACTGAAACCTGCCCTGTGTTAAAAGCATTTCGTTTTAATTATCGGAAGTTTTCGTTTCATAGTATAGTATATCTGGAAAAAACTATATAGCCCTGCAATGAGCCGCCAAAACCGGCTGGAGCGGGCTCACGCATAATCAGGGTGGAATTTCGGAGCGGAATTCGCTTAAGATAGGGAATAACCTGCCGATAATGGAGTGTATAAACTATATCGCCACTCCAGGGAGGGAAAATATGGCAAACACAAACGCGCTTTCAGCTTACAAAGAAACCCGAATCCGTACCGCCAGCCAGGGGCAGCTTATCCTCATGCTTTACGACGAGGCGGTCAAACAGCTGGATTCGGCGCTGGCGCTGCTGGCGCTCAATATGTCGGGGAAAAAAGACCCCGGCCGCATCGAAACAATCGGCAAGGCTATTGTCAAAGCCCAGGATATTTTTACCGAGCTTATGGTTTCGCTGGATTTTGACCAGGGCGGGGACATCGCCAAAAACCTCTTCGCTCTCTACACCTGGTTCAACAAGGAACTTTTGGAAGCCCACATGGCCCAGGATTTGACGCGGATTACCGTAATCCGCAATATGGCAAATGAACTCCGTGGAGCCTGGGGCGAGGCAAGCGCCAAAACCAGGGCCGAAGGCCGCCCTTCCGAGGGACTTAATATTGCTGGATAGCGGGGTGGCCGCCGGTATGGAAGGGGCGATCAGCGCCCGCGAGCTGGAGCGCCGTGTCGCCGTCCTCAAACGCTTTCGGGAGCTGCTGTGTTCCCAGCGCGATCACTTCCGCCAGTATCTCGAGGTGCTGGACAAACAACAGGAAGTGATCAAAAGCGGCGGCGCCGACGCCCTTCTGGCCCATGTCGAACTTGAGGAAAAGATAGTAAGCGATATTTTCGCCATCCAGAAGGTGATCGATCCCCTGGAGACTATGTATGTGTCGCAATTCGGGCCGGAGGACGCGGAAGCCCGTGAGGTCCCCGGCCTCAAGGCCGCGCTGGAGGAACTTAAGGCCGAAGCGGTGCTCCGCTCCAGCCGGAACCGCGATCTGCTTGACAGGCGCATGGCCGAAATCCGGCAGGAAATGAAAAACCTGCGTTCCAAACCCTACGCCATCCACCGTTCCACTTTTTCTACCGACGCGCCCGCTTTAATCGACATAAAGGGTTAACTGTAGTATACTCTGCCAATGCCGCAATTAGCTCCCCTCTATCTGCTTGATTCCTACGGGCTTATCTACCGTTCTTACTTTGCTTTTATGTCCCGCCCCCTGCGAAACCCCGAGGGGCGGAATGTGTCGGCGCTCTTCGGCTTTGCCCGCACCCTGATAAGCCTTATCGACGAGGGCGCTCCCGCGGCCGGACCCTGCGGCGAGATTTTGCCGAAAGCGCAGAGACCCCTGCGTCTGGCGGCGGCCTTTGACTCGCGGACGGCCACTTTCCGCCACAAACTGTATGACGCCTACAAGGCGACGCGGCAAAAGACTCCCGACGACCTTCACGCCCAGGTTCCCTTTGTCGAGGAATTTCTCGCCGCGCTGGGGGTTCCGGCGATCCGTTCCGACGGCTACGAGGCCGACGACATTATCGCCACGCTGGCCCAGCGCTGCAAGGACGAGGGCCGCCAGTGTTACATACTTTCGTCGGACAAGGATCTGCTCCAGCTGGTGGGCGACGGGGTCTGGCAGCTGCGGCCGCGAAAGCAGGGTTCGGAGCAGGAGGCGGCGGGCAGCATAGGCGGCCTCAGTTACAGCCTTACCGGACCCGAAGACGTTAAAAAGGAATGGGGCGTCCCGCCGAAGCGCGTACTGGATCTGCTTTCCCTCGTGGGAGACAGTTCCGACAATGTGCCCGGCGTCAAGGGAATCGGTGAAAAAACGGCCGCTAAACTTATGGCCCGTTACGGTTCCCTTGAGGGCATTTACGAAAACATCGCCGGCATCGAAGGGGCGGTGGGAAAGAAACTCGCCGAAGGCAAAGAGGCGGCTTTTTTTGCCCGCAAACTTATCGCGCTTAACTACGAAGCGCCCCTTTCGATTGGGGGCATAGACACTCTCTCCATTGAGACGCTTGACCGGACCGCCGGCGCGCAGGCGCTGATGAGGCAGGGCATTGTCCAAAGCGCGCGGGCGCTTGACGGCAAGGTAAAAAAAGAAAGCGCGGGAATGGAGACGCGCGGCAGGGAAGCCCCCGACGCCCTCCTCCTTGGCGAGGGAAACTACCGCGCCGTTACCGGCGAAAAGGAACTGGCCGCTTTGCTTGGCGAAGCCCACAAGCAGGGCCTGATGTCCCTGGACTTCGAGACCGATTCCCTTGACGCGTGGAACGCGAAGCCCATAGGCATTTCGTTCGCCCTCAAACCCCGCGAGGCGTACTACGCGCCGGTTGCCGCCCACGCTTCGCCTGCCGGCGGCCCTGCGGAAAGCGCGCCCTTTATCGATCCCGCCAGGGTCCGTTCGCTACTGGAAGGCATTTTAAGCGATCCCAAAATGATAGTAGCCGCCCACAACGCCAAGTACGACTACAAGGTAAGCCGCGGCTGGGGCATCCCCCGCTGGAAATGCCGGATCTGGGACACCATGGTGGCCGCCTGGGTCGATGATCCCGAACGGCTTAACTATACGCTGGATTCCCTTGCCGTCGCCTATTTTAACTATACGCCTGTTTCGTATACTTCGATTGTAGCCAGGGGATCAACCTTTGACAGCGTGCCCCTGGAAACAGCCTGCCGTTATTCGGCGGAAGACGCCGATCTGTCGCTCCGCCTGATGCGTTACCTGGCGCCCCGCCTCGAAAAGTCCGATTCACTAAAGCTCTTTCTTAATCTGGAAATGCCCCTGCTTCCCCTGCTCGCCGAAATGGAGGGCGAAGGAATTTTAATCGAAAGCAAAACGCTGGCCAAATACGGGACCCATCTTGAACAGGACATGAAAAAGATCGAGGCCCAAATATTTGAGGAAGTGGGCCATACGTTTAACATCAATTCCACGAGGCAGCTGCAGGAAGTGTTGTTTACCGAGCGCCGCCTCAATCCCACCAAGCGTACCAGAACGGGTTATTCCACCGATGTTGACGTGCTCGAGGAACTGGCAAAACTGGATCCGGTTCCGGCTTTGATCCTGCGCCACCGGAGCATGGCTAAACTCAAGTCGACCTATGTCGACGCCCTGGTCGCCTGCGCCGACCGTGAGGGGCGCGTTCACACCAACTTTGTACAGACCGGCACCGCCACCGGCCGCCTGTCGTCGCGCGATCCCAACCTTCAGAACATTCCCATACGCGAGGAAGAGGGCCGGCGCATACGCGAAGCGTTTATCGCCAAACGCGGGCATACGCTGATTTCGGCCGATTACAGCCAGATTGAGCTCGTGGTGCTCACCCATTTATCACAGGACCGGAACCTGATGTCGGCCTTTATCGACGGCGTGGATGTTCACGCGCGTACGGCGGCGCTCATTTTTGGCCTTGACGAAAATAACGTGCCCGCGGACAAGCGGCGGCTTGCCAAAACGATTAATTTTGGCGTTATGTACGGCATGAGCGCCTTTCGTCTTGCCGGAGAGCTGGGGATCAGCAAAACCGAGGCCGCCCGCTTTATCAGCGCGTACTTTGACACCTATTCCGGCGTAAACGACTATATCCAGTCGCTCATACAAAAGACCGAGGAAACCGGCTACGCCTCTACCATACTGGGGCGGCGCCGTTATGTTCCGTCGATTAATTCGGTCAACCGTACCGAAAAGGCCGCGGCGGAGCGCGTCGCGGTCAATACTCCGATACAGGGTTCGGCCGCGGACATCGTTAAAACGGCGATGCTTCATCTGGACGCGCGCCTGGCAAAAGAAAAAAGTCCCGCTAAAATGCTGCTTCAGGTTCATGACGAATTGATTCTTGAGTGTCCCGAAGCGGCGGTGGAAGCGACGGCGGCCCTGGTCCGTGAAGAAATGGAAGGGGCCGTTACCTTAAGCATCCCCCTGCGGGTCAGCGTGGAAACCGGCAGACACTGGGGGGAATTTCACTAAAAAGCAGTGCATAAACTTGCTTTTATGCGGCTTTGCCATCACACTACAAAGTATGACAGTAGTAACAGAACGCCCTGAAGGGCGGTATCAAACCACACTGCGGACAAAAACAGAAAAACGTGTTTTTTTTGCCGCGGTGATTTTTTGTATTGCCGCGCCGCCTTTTGCCCAGCCGCTTTCAAACGAGGCCGAGGCTTTGGCGGCCCGGGGCATTGAGGCCCACGACAGCGGTGATTATGAAGGGGCGCTGGACTATTACCGGCAGGTGCTGGAACTTGCCCCCCGTCATCCGGTGATCCTTTACGAGATGGGTTTTTCGTACGCCGCCATGGGCGACGATGAAAACGCGATCAGGATTGCCGATGAGGGAATAGACGCGGCCAAAGAACAGGGCTCGCTCAACATTTTAATCGCGCTCATGGATCTTAAGGGATCGGCGCTGGATAACCTGGGGCAAAGCGAAGAGGCGCTGACGGTATTTGAGGAAGCGATAGGACTTGGCGGCAATCCCATGGTGTACTACAACTACGCCTTAACCAGCTATAAGCTGGAGCGCCGCGGCCAGGCCCGCAAGGCGCTGATTGCCGGCCTTGAGCTTAACCGCAATCATCCTTCGAGCGTTTATCTTTTGGGCCGCATCTGTGTGGAAGAAGGCCGCAAAACCCAGGGGTTTTACAGCTTCTGTTATTTTCTGCTTCTGGAACCGGCTTCGGGCCGCGCTGTCGAAGCCTATATGTCGCTGGACGAAATACTCAAAGGTTCCACCACCATCGGGATAAGGAACGCCGGCAGTTTTACCGCGTCGGACCTTATGATTTCGCTGCTGCCGCTGGAGAGTGATGAAAGCAGCGCCAAATTGAGCGATACGGAAAAATTTAACGCCAAACTCAAGATGCTGTTTACCGCTCTTGAAGAATCCAGGGAAAGCGTTGAGCGGGAAGCGGGCGATGAACTCTGGTGGGATTATTATCATCCCTTTTTTACCCGCATTGCCGCTTCCCCGTACTTTGACACCTATTGTAAAATTATCGGCATGGTGGCGAATCCCGATGCCCAGGCCTGGATCGATTCCGGCGAAGGACGCGAGGAAATCGACGCCTTTTTTACATGGATAAACGAATAGGAGCGGACGGCCCCGTTATCATCGGGCTTACCGGGCGTCTTTGCGCCGGAAAGAATTTTGTCGCCGCCCTGTTTGAGGCGCGGGGCGTTCCCGTACTCGACGTGGACAAGCTGGGATACCGCGTCCTTGAAGCGGAAAAGGAAACGCTTGCCGCCCGCTTTGGCGCCGGTATACTCGACGCGTCGGGCGACGTCGACCGCCGCCGTCTGGGAGCGCGTATTTTTGGCAGCGCGCCGGAACTTGCCGCCCTGGAGGCCATCGTTCACCCCGCGGCCAACGCGCTTACCGGCGAGTGGGTCGAAACACAGCGCGGCCCCTGCGTGGTCAACGCCGCCCTGCTTCACCGGTCACCGGTTATGGGCCGCCTCGACGCCCTGGTTCTTGTCCGCGCGCCGCTGGCGCTGCGCTTTGTCCGCGCGGCCGCGCGGGACAGGCTTCCCCTTTTAACCCTGCTGCGGCGCTTTGCCAGCCAGCGGAACTTTCCCCGCGGTCCCCGTTCTTACGCTCAATATTTGGGAGGAAAGGCCGATATTTATATCATCAATAATTCCGCTTTCGGCTCCCCCGCGGCGCTTGCAAAGCGGGTGGATCTTATTCTAGGGAACTGCGCGGAATCAAGATAAAGCCGCGGCTTGCCGCTGCCGCTCGCGCTTCCAAAAGGTTATTCACAATGGAAAAGAAAAAACTACTGCTGGTGGCAGTTTCGGTAGGCGTGTTTCTTGTGATTGTAGTCAGCGCCGCAATCCTTGTCTTTAGCCCCGGCTCCCCCCAGGCGCAGGAAGATTTTCGCTTTCCCGCGCCGGTAAGCTCCGCCACTACCGATCCCACCGAGCTGCTTAACTCCGAAGAGGTGAGGGGCCTTCAGGATCCGGCGGTATACTCCCCTATCCAAAAAAATGAAATTTACATTAACGGCGATCCCGACAGCAAGGTGGTTCTTGACCGGACCGATGACGCCGTAAACACCAAAACCGTAATCAGCGTACCGAAACCGGCGGCCCCTGCGGTACCGGCCGCGCCGGTTAAAACCACCGCCGCGGCGGGCAGAAACGAAGCCCCCCGTCCCGCGCAGACTCCCCGTCCCGCCGCCAGCGTGGCGCCTCCGAAAAAAGTCTACGACGAGTTCTGGGTTCAGGCCGGTTCCTTTTCCGCCCGCGACCGCGCCGACCGCGTCAAGGAAACGCTGGACGACAAGGGAGTTTCGGCCATCGTAACCAATCAGGATATTAACGGCCAAACCTATTACCGGGTACGGGTCGGCCCCTATACTTCACAAAACGAAGCGGACTACTGGCTTGCCATGATCAAATCGATCGATGGTTTTCAGGACAGCCAGGTATGGGA
>JAITBL010000122.1 GCA_031283575.1 Treponema sp.
ACGGTGACGCGGCGCAACGCGTGTACTTGACAGATGCCGGCAAGTTTTGTAGAGTATGTCTAACGCGGCCATGGTGGAACTGGTAGACACGCTAGCTTGAGGTGCTAGTGGCGAGAGCCATGGAAGTTCAAGTCTTCTTGGCCGCACGCAGGAACCCGCCCTTGGGCGGGTTTTTTTGTATGCGGCCGCCTGTAAGGACAGTACATGCCGGAAAGCTGTTCCCTGTATCTGCACATTCCCTTTTGCCGCGCGAAGTGCGATTACTGTGACTTTTATTCGATTCCTTTTCAGCAAAATGACCGGAAAATCGGCGGCTATGTTGAAACGCTGCTCCGCGCCGTCGAAGAACTGCGCGCCCGCTACGCGCCGCTTGCCTCCGTGCCCTCGCTTTATATAGGCGGCGGCACTCCGTCGC
Organism: Treponema sp.; assembly: GCA_031283575.1. Taxonomy (GTDB): domain Bacteria; phylum Spirochaetota; class Spirochaetia; order Treponematales; family Breznakiellaceae; genus JAIRYT01. The sequence goes on from JAITBL010000122.1 coordinate 416, forward strand.
TTTTGGGCGCGCGGGGCGTTGCGGCCCTGCTGGACGGCCTTGCCCCGATTCTTGCCGCTAAAACCGCGCTTCCGGTTACGCCCGAAATTACGATAGAGGCAAACGCGGAAAGCGCGGACACGGCCTTTCTCGAGGCGTGCCGGCTGCGCGGCGTAACGCGGCTTTCCCTGGGGGTGCAGAGTTTTGACGCCGCCTGCCGCGCCGGCGCGGGGAGGCGGGAAACGCCGGAAGGGCCGGACAGGGCGGCGCGCTTCTGGACCGAAAGCGGCGGAAGCCTGTCCCTTGATCTTATGACGGGGCTCCCCGCGCAGACGGAGTATCTAATACGGCGCGACATTGAGCGGGCGCTGGCGCTCGGGGCGGCCCATATTTCACTCTATGCCCTTACCGTGGAAGAAGCTGTGCCGCTTGCCCGCCGCGCGGAAACCCTGCCCGAAAGCGGGGCCGCGGAAGGGCTCTGGCTTGCCGGCCGCGCCGCCCTCATCGCGGCCGGTTTTCATCAGTACGAGGTTTCAAACTTTGCCCGCGCCGCGGCCGCTTGCTGCCGCCACAATATACGTTACTGGCGCATGGAAAACTGGATCGGGGCGGGGCCGTCCGCTTCGGGCACCCTTATCGATGACGAAACGGGAACGGGCCTGCGCCTGTACTATCCGGACGATCTCGGCGCGTTTCTCCGCGGCCCCGTTCCGCTTCCGCTTGTCGAGGAACTGGACAGGCTCACCCTGATAAAAGAAAGCATTCTGATGGGCTACCGTTATGCCGAAGGCCCCGATGAAACGCTCTTTTTCCGGCGCTTCGGAAAGCGCCTTGACGAAGTAATCCCGCGGGCGCTGGCAAAATGGCCGGACCGCGGGGAACGCATGCTTTTTCTTAACCGTTTTCTGCTGGACGCCTTCGCGGAACTGGAATAGTTCGGGCCGAAGCCCGGAAAACACGGTTTTTATAAAAATACGTATAAAAACCGCAAAAATACTTGACAATCCTATAGATTTACTATACTATAATTCCTATCAATATACTAGGATAAGGAGTTAGTCGTATGACCAAGAGAATCGTAATGACCGTGTGCGCCGTTTTTGCCCTGCTTTTGACCTTTCCGCTGGGGGCGCAGACACGCCGCCCGGACCTGTCGGGGAAGAAGATCATCGTCGCCGACGCCAATTCGACCCATCACCTCAACCTCTATGTGGCCTTTGAAAAAGGGCTGTTTAAAAAACGGGGTCTTGAGGTCGAAATTCAGCAGACCAATTCGGGCGTCGCCGCGGTGGTCGGCGGCGAGGCGGACATTGTTTTTAACTGCCCCACCGGCGTTATCACCCCCATTGCCCGCGGCCAGAACATCATCATCATCGGGCAGGTAAAAATTCCCTGTACTTCGGTGCTGGTGGTTCCGATCGCTTCGCCGGTAAAAAATCCGGGCGACCTTAAGGACCTGCAGCTCGCGGGACTTTCGACGACCTGCTGCGCCGTTATCGCGATACGCGACACGCTCCGTTCCGATTACCGGACCGAATTTGAACTGGTGTCGCTGGCCCCGGGAGCGGCTCTTGCCGCGCTTGAGGCGGGTTCGGTTAAAGGCGCGATTCTCGAAGAGCCGTTTGTGGCCGAGGCCCTGCTCTTAAAGGACGCGGCCGGAAAGCCCAAGTACAAGACGATCTTTGACGGGCATTCCGACGCCAACGGCGACGGCGTTACCGATAAAAATCTCGCCGGGGAAAATCCCCCCTGCCGGACGATCAACGCCAACACGAACTTTGTCCGCGACCGGCTGGGAGACGCCAAGGCGTTTATCGAAGCGATTGACGAAGCCGACAAGCTTATTCTTCGTAATCCGGTAGCCCGCGACATCGTCGCCATTGCCCAGAAATATGTTCCCAATGTTTCACGGCAGGCAATCGTCAACAGTAATCCCAAGCTGGGCTTTACCATTCATTTGGCGACAACGCAGCTGATAGGATACGCCCAGGCTTTGGTTAATCAAAAGACAATCGACCGGAACCCCGGCGAACGGATCTTTGCTCCCGAGTTTAAGGGTATTACCTGGTAAATGACCGAGCGATACGAAACCAGGGGAATCCGCCGCGTTTTTTTCGAACTCGGCGGATTCTCCAAAAACGCGCTGGGGAATTTCTTTTCCCTGGAATTCCTCAGCGTACTTGTTCCGCTGCTTTTGCTTTGGGAATTTCTTCCCCGCTGGCACATCATACCCGAAAGCCTTATTCCCCCGCTCAGTACGGTCGCGGAAAAATTTGCCGACATGCTGCTCCACCGCCATCTCGTGCTGCACATACTTTACAGCTTGGCCCGTTTCGCGATTGCCTTTGCGATCGCCGTCGTCCTTGCCGTACCCATAGGCCTGCTTATGGGCTGGAACCTCAAAATACGCGCCTACATACTTCCGCTCTGGCAGCTTCTTTCGCCCATCCCGCCTCCGGCCTGGGTTCCCATGACGATTATTTTTTTCGGCATAGGATCGAAGATGCACGTTTTTCTTATGTTCATCGGAATTTTCTATCCCGTGCTCTTTAACACGTATCAGGGCATCAAAGATACCGATCCCCGCTATCTCGCCAGCGCCCGCGTTTTCGGGGCCAGCGAGTTTACCCTGCTGCGAAAGGTTTATTTTTGGCACGCCTTCGGCTCGATCATCATGAGCCTTAAAACGGGAATTGCCATGGGCCTGGTGATGCTCCTTATCGGCGAATCCTACGGCGGCCGCATGGGCATAGGTTATCTTTTGGGGCAGGCAAAAGATTATTTTGTGATACCCGAAATGATGGTCTGCATGGCGATACTCGGCTTTATCGGCTGGTTCCTCATCGAAATTCTCAAATACGTTGAAATCAAACTTGCCGTGTGGAAGGCAGGCCGCTGATAATGATAGAAGCGAAATCCATCACCAAATTTTTTTCCGTCATAAACGAAAAAGGGCTGGCCGAAGGACTTACGGCGGTTCTTAATATTTCCCTGACGATTACCGACGGCAGAATTGTTACGCTGCTGGGACCTTCGGGCTGCGGAAAATCCACCTTTCTTGAAATTCTCGCGGGACTACAGGCGCCCACCGACGGCGAGATCCGCATCGACGGCAAGCTGGTTCTTGAGCCGCTGCCCTCGACGCGCAGGGAGATGGAAGATTACAAGCGTCGCTACCGCTTTATTTCACCGCTGGCAAACGGCGTGTTCCACGACCGGCCGAAACACGACATCGCTCTGGTGTTTCAGGATTACGCGGTTTTTCCCTGGATGACGGCGCAGCGGAACGTGGATTTCGCCCTCAAGCTGCGCGGCAGGCTGAGCAAAAAAGAGCGGCTTGAAAAGGCCCGTTATTATCTTAACAAGGTGGGGCTGTCGGGCGTCGAACACAAGTACCCGTCCCAGCTTTCCGGCGGCATGAGGCAGCGCCTCGCCCTGGCCCGGGCCCTTTCGGTCGAACCGAAAATTATTCTGATGGACGAACCCTTTGCCGCTGTCGACGCGCTGACGCGGGAAAAACTGCAGGACGATCTGATCCGGCTTTGGGACGAAACAAAAAAGGCGGGGACGCCGGTGATCATCGTGATGGTTACCCACGACGTACAGGAAGCGGTGTATCTTTCCGACGAGGTGATTGTTTTTTCTCCCGCCCCCGGCAGCATACGCAACAAAATTCCCGTGAACATCGAACGTCCCCGCGCCCGAACCGATCCGGAAATCATAGAAATACAGGACAGAATATTCGCCATGTTCCAGTACGATCTTAACCAGGAAAGCGAGTATTCGATATAAACGGAGATTGTAACATCTAAATAGCTGCATATAAGAAAAGAAAGGAGGAAGAATATGAACCACAAAGGAGGAACACCAAGGCGCACAAAGGTAAGAGCTTTCTCTTTCTTTGTGTCCTTCGTGCGCCTTTGTGGTAAAATATTTTAACTGTAACAACTAAAAGTACTCGGTACCAGTGATAAACGGATATAAAACGATAGAACGATAGAACGATAGTGAGAGGGTGATTATGAGTGAAAGTCAAACGGCCCGCGGCCGCGGCGGAATATACGGCGACATTACCGAAGCGCGGGGAAATACTCCGCTGGTAAAACTCGCGAAACTCGGGGCGAATCTGCCGGGAAGCGTTTTGGTCAAGCTTGAATCGTTTAACCCCCTCAACAGCGTCAAGTGCCGTATCGGGGCGGCCATGCTGGACGCGGCGGTACGGGACGGAAAACTCGGGGACGGCGGAACGGTTATTGAGCCGACTTCGGGGAATACCGGCATAGGCCTTGCCTTTGCCTGCGCGGCGCGGGGTTACAAGCTGATCCTCACGATGCCCGAAACGATGTCGGTGGAACGGCGCAAACTTGCCGCCATGCTCGGCGCCGATGTCGTGCTGACTTCGGGCAAGGACGGCATGAACGGCGCGGTCAACAAGGCGCGCGAGCTGGTCTCCCAGATACCGGGCAGTTTTATGCCGCTGCAGTTCGAGAACCCCGCCAACCCCGAGGTTCACCGCCTGACCACCGCCGTTGAGATATGGGAAGATACCGCCGGAAGCGTCGATATTTTTGTCGCCGGTGTCGGGACAGGCGGCACCATTACCGGCGTGGGCGAAGTGTTGAAGGAAAAAAAGCCGTCGGTTAAAATCATTGCCGTTGAACCCGACGCCTCGCCGGTGCTTTCCGGCGGCAGGCCCGGCCCCCACCGCATACAGGGGATAGGCGCGGGCTTTGTTCCCAGGGTGCTTAACCGCTCTATCATCGACGAAATTGTCCGTGTTACCAACGAGGACGCCCTGATCACCGCGCGCCGCGTTGCCCGCGCCGAAGGCATACTCTCGGGCATTTCGGCGGGCGCGGCGGTGTGGGCCGCCCTGCAAATAGCCGGCCGCGGCGAAAACGCGGGAAAGACCATTGTGGCGATACTGCCCGATTCGGGCGAGCGTTATCTTTCAACCCAGCTTTCGGACACGGAGGGGTGAAGGTGAAAAAACAGCGAACAAAGCGCGGCGGCTGCGGAAAAAGCGTGGGTACGGCGCTTTTGACCGCCGCGCTTGTTCTGGGAACGGCATGCAATTCGCAGGCGGTAAACAAAGACACGGCGGATTCCGCCAAAGACCCGCCCGTTATCACTTCGGCAAGCTACCAGCATACCCTCTACAACGGACAGCCCCAGCCCGTTGAAGCAAGGACCGCCGCCGCTGACGCGCCGCCCCTCGTGGTTACGTATTTCCGTTCCGAAGCGGATTTTCTTTCCGGCGCCGGCGGCACAAAAGAGATTCCCGTTAATGTCGGTTCTTATTACGCGCGCATAGAACGGCCCGCCGGCAACGGCTACCGCGAAGGCCCGCCGGTCAAAGTCGAATACTACATTCAGAAAACCTTTTTCCCGCTGAACGCCGAAGAAAGGCAGGAGTTTGTTTACGACGGTACGCCCAAACCGGTGATCGTTAGCGCCCCCGCCGATATTACGATAACGTACTACAGCGCCGGCGGCGGCGCGCAAAAACTTCTGGCGGGCCCTCCTGTTGAACGGGGTTCGTACCGCGCGCTTTTGTCGTACGCGGGCGGCGAACACTAT
>JAITBL010000148.1 GCA_031283575.1 Treponema sp.
CCACCCCGATTGGCTCGCGGAAGGTGAGCAGTACGTGATGTTCCTGGTTTTTTTCAAGCCCCTGGGGGATCACTTCACCGTAGAGATGTTTGGCCCGTTCCACAAAACCCTTGAATGAAATCGGGATGTTGGCGATTTCGCCCCTGGCTTCGGTGATCGGCTTGCCGGTCTCGTCCGAAAGGGTACGGGCCAGCTTTTCCCTGTTTTCTTCCACGAGGGCGACAAACTTGAGCAGTATGTCCCCCTTCTCGTGAACGGGAACCTGGGCCCACTTTTTCTGGCCCGCCTTGGCCTTTTCCACGGCCAGGGCCACATCGGCCTCGGTGGCCGCGGGCACGGTGTCAATCACCTTGCCGTTGGCCGGATTGGTAACCTCGATGACCGCCCCGTTGGATGCGTCCACCGCTTTTCCGTCAATAATCATCTTCATAAAACAGTCCTTCAATTAAATGCATCGGCCGTTCCGCGGCCTCCGCTTCTTTATGTGTGGCGAAGGCTCAAACACTCCATGCCGGCGCTTGCGTGCCGGAGCCGGCGTTCAAACCTTCGATTAAACTAAACGCTTCGACCGCTCCGCGGTCTCCGCTTCTTCTTTATGCGCCGCTATTGGGCAAAGCCCGTGTACGACAACATGAGGCCGCCGGTGGTATTGTTGCCGTCGTCCTCGTAACCGTATTCGCCAAAAGTGAATTCCATGATGAAGGGAACGTCTCCGGCGGCTTTCTTGACTCCCGCGGCGACTTCGTCAATCCGGTCGCCTATGCCCGCGCGGCGGCCGCCGCAGTGGACCAGATGGAACGCGGCGGGCGCGGCTCCCATTTTCTTTTTAAGCCCCTCAAGCGTATCAGAAGCCGAGGCGATAAGCTCGTCCACCGAAGCTTCCATACGGATCACCGCGGTCTTTTCCGCAAGATTGGCGCCTATGTTCATGGAATAGTCGTCGTTGCCGTTCATGGGATGCCGTATGGCGGTAAGATCGCCGAGCCGGTCCTTGACGCCCAGCGGCGAGGTGATGGTCGCCACGAGGAGATTGCCGCCCTTGAGGGTGTCGGGATCGACGCCCCGCCATTTGGCGTATTTCTTGAGGGCCGGCTCGCCGTCGATTTCCACAAGAACGCGCTTGTCCCGTACTTTGGTGATGATTCCCGTATCGGCGGTTTCATGGTAAGCGCCGGTAAAGAGGTTGGTAACAGGCTTGTCCGCGTAAAAAAAGGCCAGAACAATACCGTCGGCAAAAACCTGTCTGCCGGAATACAGCATCCATTCCCCGGCGATAGTATTGTCCGCCGCGCTGCCGCCGAACCAGGGGACGCGGCCGATCACGTCGCTTACCCCTTTCAGGTAGAATTCTTCCTCGCCCGGAGGGGCGGCCATGTAGAAATAGTCGGGCGCGCCGCTTTTACCGGCGTTCCTGATCGCTTCTTTGGCGGCTTCACGGCCGGTCTCCCTGGCGCTTGCACCTTTGGGTTTGCCGGCCGCGCCGACGGTGACGTCACTGCCGCCCAGGGCGAGAATGCCTACAAAGCCCTTGTCGCCGGAAACAAAGCCGTCGGGGGTAATAACGCCCGTAAAAGACGTATTCCCCAGAACCGGAACTCCCGGCAGTTCCTCGCCGATGCCGGCCAATAATTTTTCGAGATCATAGGCCACGCCGGCATAGGCGAAAGCCACTTTGATATCCGAAAGGCCTTTTTTGACCTTTGCCGCGGCTTCTTTCCCCGCCGACTGCGGGTTTTCCGCGTTACTGGAACCGGTACTACCTTTCATATATTACCTCCGTTTTGATGTGGGGACAGAAAATTGTCCTGTTAAACCATAAGTATAGTCCCGCTTTTTCATAAGTCAAGAGACGCGGGACCGAAAAGTGTTTGGATTATGTTAAAAAGTATGCCGGCGGTGTAATTCACGCGGGGCGTCACCCGCCAAGAGAGAAAGAAGAATATGAACCACAAAGGAGGAACACAAAGGCGCACGAAGGGATCCATCCGGTTTAGCGGCGAAACCTTCACCGTCAGGCTGGGGGCGAACAAGCCGGAAGCAATGACGCCGCTCCGGCCCGACGGAGCGCTGTTGCCCCGATTGGCCGAACGCACGTTTCCGGCCAGCACGTACCGAGTGTTATGCGCGGTACGATTTTTCTTTATATCTTTTTCTCTATTACCAAATTAACCAATAATTCTTCCATGTTTCTTCGAGCATCAATTATTTGTTGTATTGAAATAGTTTTATTATCATTTATTATTTTATAGTAAATTTTCCACGGATTTATATTTAATTCATAAATATCATCTATACCAATATCTAATAATTCCTGCGATTTGCGGGTTTTTATTCGTTCCGATTTTAATAGTTCAATTTCTCCGATTACCTTCTCATAAATTTTACTTGAATTTATTGGACCAGAGTTTTTTGTTATATACTCTAGTATTTCATTAAATGCGTTTTCGCCGTGTTTAGTCCAAATTATTTCCCTCATTTCATTTTTCCTATTGTTTTTTCAAAACGTTTTTTTGCCTCCTCATGCGTCACCACATTGCCCTCTTTTAAATCCATCTCGCTAAAACTTAGCAATTTTGCCAGATT
>JAITBL010000153.1 GCA_031283575.1 Treponema sp.
TCATTTCTCAATCGGGAATTATAAATAGTTCCTTTTTCATTCAAGAATTTTCGATATGCGTCCTCATCAAATACAAGGTCCATATAAACTCCTTATTTTGAGATTATAGCAGGTTTTTAATTTTTTCAATATAAACGGGCGCTAAAGCGCGACCTCGGGGTTCGGCCGGTCATTCCGCCACGCTTCATTCCCGCGCTTCCCTCACCCACATTTGGGCGGTACGAAACCCTGCGGGTTTCTTTATAGTGCCGCCCAAATGTCAGTTACGGCCGAAACGATACAGGGCAATTTGACGGCAGCCCATGATTGGAAAACCGGACGATCACTTGCCGGAAGTGATCGTCCGGGGTAATATAATTATCCAGAACACTCGTCAAGCGAAACACCTCCTGCCAACTCTATTACCGGCGATGAGACTTGAACTCATACATACTTGCGTACGGTAGATTTTGAGTCTACTGCGTCTGCCATTCCGCCACGCCGGCCGGCGCCGCTGATTCACGCTGTTGTTTGTATACATTTTGGCGGAGGCGGCAGTGTTTGTCAAGAGCGGTTGCGCGCTGTGATTGACAAAAGGGGGAAAAACGGTAAAACTGTGATTCTCCCTTCTGTGTGTCAGTGTATCATCACGGGGCGGATAACGCGGACTTGCGGCAGCAGTAACAGGTCCGTGAAAATACAATTCCCCGCGCAGGGTTTGTCGGAGTATACGGTGAAATTTGGGCATAACGGCGCGCTTTTGTTCTTCGCCGTATCACTTTGTCTTGCCGCGTGCGGGACCATCACCACGGTATGTGAAAAAACAGGCGTTTCCCCGGGGACGGTTATCTTCAGCTTTGACGACGGTCCCAACGCCGGAGGAACCACCGCGCGCCTGCTCGACGTTCTCTCCCGCTATCAGATTACGGCGGGCTTTGCCCTGCTTGGCGTCAATGTTGAACATTCACCGGAGCTGGCAAGGCGTATATATTACGAAGGCCACCTGATCATTAACCACGGTTATTCCGAGCGCTGGGCGGTTCATCTGTCAAACGGGGAATTTGCAGCGAATCTTGACGCGGGCGAAAAGGCGATTTCCGCGGCGCTGGGTACGGAACCGGCGTCCCGCTTTTACCGCCCCCAGGGGGGATTTTATCACGAATGTCACCGGAAAATATGGGAAGGCCGGGGCTATCTTCTGGCGCCCGGTACCGCGCGGGTTCATGACGCCGTGTTGAAAGCGGCGGATAAAGACAAAATGGTTGCGGAAATCGTAAGGAAAATTGAAGCCCAGGGGGGCGGTATCATCCTGCTTCATGACGCGCTCAATTCCCATGTCCGCATGGAAAAACATCTGGCAAAAAATCCTGATTCCGGCTACAATCGATCCTGGATTCCCGAAGCTGTCGAAGAAATCATCATCGCCCTGCGCGAAAAAGGATATACCCTGAACGGTTTTAACGTCGCCGAAGCTTTGTCCGCGTCGTACGGCAGGGCGCTGGCGTGGAGAAGGCCGTGACCGGCGCGGCCGATCACAAACGCCTTGGCTGGAAGGAACGGCTCCTCCTTGTCGCCGACGAAGGCAGTTTTACCGAATTGGATCGCGGCCTTGTTTCGCGCAATCCGATCAATTACCCCGGCTACGAAGAAAAGATAGCCGCCCTCCAGAAAGAAACCGGCGTCCGGGAAGCGATAGTATCAGGCCGCTGTGTCATCGGGGGCGAAGAAGCGCTTGTCGGAATTATGGATTCGCGCTTTATGATGGCCAGCATGGGGAGCGTTGTCGGCGAAAAAGTCGCCCGCCTCTTTGAATACGGCGCGGAACAGAAACTTCCGGTGGTTCTCTTTACCGCCTCGGGCGGCGCCCGTATGCAGGAAGGGACCGTCGCCCTTTTGCAAATGGCAAAGACCGCCGGCGCGGCAAGGCTCCACAACATGGCGGGTCAGTTCTACCTCTCGGTGCTCTGCGATCCTACGACCGGCGGCGTCGAAGCTTCTTTCGCTTCGCTGGGCGACATCATTATGGCCGAGCCCGGCGCCACCGTGGGTTTCGCGGGGAAGCGGGTAATACGCGACACCATCGGCCACTCGCTGCCCGATCACTTTCAAACCGCCGAATTTATTCTGGAACACGGCTTTGCCGATCTTTTGGTTCCGCGTTCCCGCCTGAAAGAAACTATCGCGCGTCTGCTCGCGTTTCACCGAAACGCACCGGCGGCAAAAGCGCCGCCGAAACAGCGGACTGAACATTTTGCCGGCGAAGCCAAAACAAAATCCGCCCGTCTGGGCGCGGTACAAAAACTGGAACGGCTCCGCAACCTCAACCGTCCTGGCGCGCAGGATTATCTTCCCCTCATTTTTGACGAACTTACCGAACTTCACGGCGACCGCTGCTTTGGCGACGACCCCGCGGTCTTGGGCGCGCTCGCCTGGCTTGACGGCAGGCCCGTCACGGTGATCGCCCAGCGGCGGGGAAAAGACGTGGAAGAACTCGCCCGTACCAATTTTTCCATGCCCCATCCCGAAGGTTACCGCAAAGCTTTGCGGCTCGCGCGGCAGGCGGAAAAGTTTCACCGGCCGGTACTGTGCCTGCTCGATACGCCCGGGGCCTTTTGCGGAGTAGGCGCCGAAGAACGCGGACAGGGCGAAGCGATTGCCCGCTGTCTTGAGGGTTTTATGGGCCTTTCGGTACCGGTGCTGAGCGCCGTACTTGGCGAAGGCGGCTCGGGCGGAGCGTTGGCCCTGGCGGTCTGCGATGAACTGGCGATGCTCGAAAACGCCCTTTATTCGGTGATCAATCCGCGGGGCTTCGCGTCGATACTCTGGAAAGATCCCGCCCGCGAAAAAGAAGCGGCCGAATTAATGAAGATAGGCGCGGAAGATTTAAAGGCTTTCGGTATCTGCGATCGCATCATTGACGAAGGCCCGATAAGCGCCGAAGGCGAATCGCTGGACATCGAAGGAAGCGCCGCCCGCCTCAAAAGCTGGTTTATAGAAGCGCTGGAAAGGCTTTGCGCCGAAGATCCCGCGGCGCTTCCCGCCAGGCGTTACGCCCGTTTCAGGCGTATCGGGGTTTTCGCCGGCGAATGACTCTCCCCGCCCGAAGGGCGGTATCAGCCACTGCGAATAAAACGCCGGTACGCGCTACCGGATAAAATGCGTGTATATCCGTTCTTCGCCGCGCGCCTCATCGGGAGTGGGAATTTTCCCCTTTGACGCGGCGAGCACTTTAATCAGCCAGGCGAGAGAACGGGCGTGTTTGATTACCGTCTGCATTCCTTCGCCGTCCCGCAGCGCTTCGCCGGGATCGCGCCCGTACACCGCCGTCCAGTACTGGCTTGGCGGCGTTACTGTTTCGGCCAGCTCAAGATAGCTCTTGAGCTGGTGTACCACGCCGACGCCGCCCGCGCGCCGCACCACGGTAATCGCCGCTCCCGCCTTGTAACGAAAATAGATCGAGCTTGAATAAAACACGCGGTCAAGGAAACACTTCATGTCGCCCGGAATGCCGCCGTAATAGGTAGGACTGGCAAGCAGTATCCCGCCGGCATTCCGCATTTTTTCCGAGTATTCGTTTACCGGATCGCTGTCAAAGACACAGCGGTTTCCCTCGCTGCTACGGCAATGCCGGCAGCCGGTACAGCCGTGGACAAGCTTTCCCCCCACCTGGAGGATTTCTGTTTCGACGCCTTCGCCGGCAAGCGCGCCGGACATAGCGGCAAGAACCGCCGCCGTGTTGCCTTCCCTGTGGGGGCTTCCGTTAATGGCGATCACCTTCAGGGAGGCCTGCGGCGGTTCAGAAATGTTATGTTTGGATTGCATGGTAACAAACCCCCATAGTTATATAATTTCCCGCAGAACGACGCCCGCCCTTCGGGGCGGATCATGCCTCCGCTTGCGCCGTTTCGCCCGTTCCCGTTTGCAGCAGGCTTTCGAGCGATCGAAGCACTTCTTTGGCGTTAAGTTCGGTTTCGGCGAAGAGTTCCCTCTCGGCGCCGTCAAGATCAAAATAACGCACGATCAGCGTCGGCGTTACCGGCGCAAAAATTTTTTTCCACCAGCGCTTTTCAATTTTAAGTTCCACCGAAGCAAGACGCTCCCTGGGAATAAAAACGGTTTTTTCCTGTGGGGGATCCCCGCCCGAGGTAATCCGTGAAAGAGCCATGAGCCAGCCTTCGTGGGGAAAATGATGAAAGCGAAAACCGCCGCTCGTGGCAATCAGAAGGCCCCAGAGGGGTTCTTCGTATTCTTTCCAGCCTCCGACATATCGTCCCAGAGACCTGGCCAGCACTTTCTCCCCGATCTTCGCCTCGTACTCTGTCCAAAACTTGTCGGGGTTGGTTTCCTGTTTCCTGCCGAACATGGAAAGAGTATACGCCGGAGTTTTTCGGCCTTCAAGCCCCCGCGCCTACAGGTAAATAATTCCCGTGTGGGTAAGCGGTTCGGCGCCGTCTTCGGTGATCAGGTAATCGTTTTCGAGGCGGCAGCCGCCCAGCAGCGGATCGTAAAGTCCCGGCTCGACGGCAAGGATCATGTTTTTTTCGACGATCCGCTCCGGCCCCCGCAGGCGCAGTACCGGCGTTTCGTGGGCGGCAAGACCTATGCCGTGCCCCAGGGCGTGGGGCATATTTTTACGGGCGCGGCTAAAGACAGCTTCGGCCCAGGAGGCGGCCTCGACGTTTGAAACGCCGGCCCTGAGTTTTGCGAGCGTCTGTTTGCGCGCTTTTTCTACCAGGGCGACAAGGCGCTCCTGGGCTTTGGTTGGCGAGCGCGCGACGGTGATCGTAACATCGCTGCAGTATCCGCGGTATTTTACGCCAAAGTCCAGAATGGAAAGGCCGCGCGTTCCAAAACTCTCCGCGGTATAGGCGGGAAACGCGTGAATGGCGAAACTGCGCGAGGGACCCGCGGCAAGGGTTTCAAAGCCGGCGCCTTCGCAGCCGCGCCGCCGGCATTCGGCTTCGATAAAAAGAGCGGCGTCAAGCTCGGTTTTGATTTTTCCAGCGCGCAAAAATTTTTCGACAAGCTGCGCGATGTCATCGGTAATTGCGCCCGCCTTGCGGTAAATTTTGATTTCGTCTTCGTCCTTGATCGAGCGCAGCGTTTCCAGTTCCGCGGAAAGCCCCGCGCTGTCGCGGCAGATTGCGTCAAAGCGGGTAAGGGCTTCCACATAGCGGAGAAAAAGCGGATAGGGCGTTACCGGGGGAAGCTCGATACGCGCGTTGGGGGGAAGTTTTAAAAGTTCAGCCGCCTTGACGCAGGCGTGAACAGGCTGCCGGTCAAATTCGGAATAAGGCTTAAGATACTCCGCGTCGGCATAGAGTCTGGCAAGATTCATGTCCCAGGGAACGAGGACGGCGCGGCGATCCACCGACAAAAAGAGCAGGGCGTCGCCGGGCATGCCGCTCAGCCAGCGCAGGTTCGCGTCACGCCGGCCTTCGGTATCCTCAAGCAGGGCAAGGCTTATCCCTTCGCGGGCCATCCAGTCGTAGATGACATTTCGCCGTTTTTGATAGAGCGTCGGTTTTTGATAGCTTTGTTTGGCTTCGTCCATTATAAAAAAATCTCCCGCGAAGCGGCGAGAATTTTTTCCACTTCGCTGTCGCCGATCCAGTAATGCGTCGCGAAACGGAAGAGCCATGCGCCGCCGGAATTGGACGAATTGGACGAAGGGGATAAATCGGGCGGATTGATAAGTATGCCCCGCGCGCGGAACGCGGCGGCGGCCGCCGCCGCTTTTGCTTTGTCCGCGATGCGGAAAAACACGAGATTGATGTCGCCCGGCAGAACGGCGATTCCGCCGGCGCCTAAAGCGGCAAGGCCCTGTTCCAGTCTGCGGGCCCGCGCGTGATCGGCGGCGAGAAGCGCGGGGTGGGTTTGCAGCGCGATAATTCCGGCCGCGGCCAGTATCCCCGCCTGCCTCATGCCGCCGCCCATGATCTTTCGCTTGTAACGCGCCTCTTCGATTAAGGCGGCCGGACCGGCGAGCAGGGAACCCACCGGCGCGCAGAGTCCCTTGGAAAGGCAGAACATCACCGTGGTTGCCCTGGCGGCAATATCCGCGGCGGTACAGCCAAGGGCGCAGGCGGCGTTGAAAACGCGGGCGCCGTCGAGATGCACCGGCAGTCCCCATTGCGAAGCAAGCTCCTGTATGGCGATCATCGCCGCGAGCGGCACAGCGCGGCCGAGGGAGTGGGCGTTTTCCACGCAAATAAGGGAAGTGGCCGGAAAATGAAGCTCGCGCTTTCGCAGCCGGGAAGCGACGGCGTCCGCCGGCAGCGCGCCGTCCGGCGCGCTGATCGTCCGTGTCTGTACGCCGGCAATCACCGAAGCGGCCCCCGCTTCGTGCTGGATGATGTGGCATTCCTCGCCAAGGATCACTTCCGTTCCGCGCCCGCAGCAGGTAAACAGGGCAAGCTGATTCCCAAACGTACCTGACGGTACAAAGAGGGCCGCTTCTTTTTTTACCAGACCCGCTCCCAGTTCCTCAAGAGCGCGTACCGTGGGATCATCGCCGTAAACATCATCCCCGACTTCCGCCGCCGCCATAGCCTTGCGCATCGCTTCGGTAGGCCGCGTAACCGTATCGCTGCGAATATCTATATAGGTTTCATACGCCACTGTTTCCGTACCCCTTGCAAAAAAAACAACTCCTCTATAGTATCACTACATATCATTCTTTTTCTACAGGACAAGGTGTTATGTGTTACGCTTCGCGTAACTTCCGGTTTGACGTTCACAGCTAAAGCTGTGTAAGTTATAGGAGTATACGTTACGCTTCGCGTAACTTCCGGTTTGACGTTCACAGCTAAAGCTGTGCAGGTATAGGTGTATGTGTTACGCTTCGCGTAACTTCCGGTTTGACGTTCACAGCTAAAGCTGTGCAGGTATAAGTGTATATGTTACGCCTCGCGTAACTTCCGGTTTAACACTGGCGGCAAGATGCCGCCGGGACAGGGAGTATCCATGGAAGAGCAGATCCTTGATCTGATTAACCAGGACCACATTCCGGTGGTCAAATTGTATTCCCTCTTCGCCGACATGAACGCGGCGGACATTGCCGAAATTTTTCAGAACATCGATCATAAAAAAGCGGTGCAGATTTTCCGCCTGCTTCCCAAGGGAATGGCCGCCGATGTTTTTGCCTACATCGAGCCCGAAGAACAGCAGATCATCGTCGAGGCCCTTACCGATAACGAGGTGAGCGACATCATCAACAAGCTCTTTGTCGACGACGCGGTGGATCTTATCGAAGAAATGCCCGCCGATGTGGTGAACCGCGTGCTGCAAAAGGTCGACGCGGAAAAACGAAAAATGATTAACCAGATACTCCAGTATCCGGAAGATTCCGCCGGCAGCATCATGACGACCGAATATGTCGAGCTGCGCGAAAATAACACGGTGGCCGAAGCTTTTGCCCATATCCGATCGACGGGAATCAACAAAGAAACGATTTACACGAGCTATGTGATCCGGACGGGGCGGCTTCTTGTGGGAGTGGTCAGCGCCAAGGATCTGATGCTCGCCGACCCCGGCCAGACCATCGGCGATATAATGGACCATAACTTTGTAACCGCGGCCACGACCGACGATCAGGAAGCGGTAACGGCGCTCTTCCGCAAGTACAGCCTCCTCGCCCTTCCGGTAACCGACAAGGATCAGCACCTTGTGGGGATCATCACCGTCGATGACGCGGTGGAAGTTATCGACGAAGAAAATACCGAAGACTTTGAAAAAATGGCGGCCCTTACCCCGTCGGAAGAACCCTACCTTAAAACGAACATTATAAAACTTACCCGCAACCGTATCCTCTGGCTCCTCGTGCTGATGCTGTCGGCCATGTTTACCGGTTCGATCATCGCGGGCTTCGAGGATATGCTGGCGCTCCTGCCCGCGCTGGTTGTCTTTATCCCCATGCTCATGGATACCGGCGGCAACGCGGGTTCGCAAACCTCAACCCTGGTAATTCGCGGCATGGCGCTGGGCGAAATCGGGATTGGCGACATTTTGCGTGTTCTGGGACGGGAGCTGTGCATAGCCCTGCTTTGCGGCCTGGGCCTGGGAGTGATCAATTATGTGCGCATCTATTTTATGTACGGAAGGTCGAGCAGCCTCTCCATTACGGTAAGCCTTACCCTGGTCATAACGGTGATGATCGCAAAATGCATCGGCTGTATGCTTCCCATTCTGGCAAAAAAATGCCGTGTTGATCCGGCGATCATGGCGGCGCCCCTGATCACCACGATAGTGGACGGCACCTCGCTGGCCGTGTATTTTTTGATCGCCAAGCTGATGTTTCACCTGTAATAATTCTGATTCGCTGCGAAGGGTCCATACGGCCCCTGAGTCATATCGAACTTGCGATGTTTTGTACGTCAGGTTTCCCTGACGAAAAAAACAGGGAAAGGTTGAGGCCGCACAAAAGGGTTATACCTGACAAGACGAGTACGGGGCCGGTCCAGCCTTCCCGGGGAAAAATGACGGCAACGGAACCGGAGACAAGGCCGAGGATGGCTCCGTAGGTCTGGAAGGGAACTTTTTTAAGCAAGAGGCGGACCAGGGCCGCGCCGGACAGAAGACCCGCGATGATACCGAAGCCAAAGGGGATCAGTATCAGGAATGGACGGTTCAGGGCCGCAAGGAGTTTGGCTATACTGTAGCCGCCCCGGATAAAAGCGCCGACGGGCACAGTCAACCGGGACAGAGCGCCAATAACCGTAAAATAAAGGCCCATAGCCAGCAGCATAAAGGAACCGGATATGCCGGGAATGATCATGGCAATGGCGGCCACGGATCCGGCTAAAAAAAAGAGTATCATGCTGAATACGGTTATCCGCGAAAAATCAAC
>JAITBL010000017.1 GCA_031283575.1 Treponema sp.
CAGTTCATAAGAATCGTTAAATTCCCGGGTATGTATCCAATAACGCCCCCTCAAAAAGCCCTGTTTATTTATCCGCAAAAATATCTTACCGGAACCACGGAAATCCTTGGCAAGAAAAACGGTTATCGCGGAAAAAAGATACTTGGTCCGTCGTCCCGGGGATACAAAAGAAATTCCGTCTTCTTCCAGGATAATTTTATTAGGGTTGGTTCCGGAGACAAGGGCGTTCCAGAACGTATAGGCGGATACCACCCCGATCAACATAAAAAGCTGGCGGTGATTGTCAGAGATAATCATATACAGCGAAAACCCAAAAATAAAAACACAAAATATTCCCGTCAGAATAACTCGGATAAAATAAACCTTGGGATCAAAAATGTACTCTTTACTCATACCATTTCCTAAGAAGAATAAAAAATCATCCATCCCGAAGGGATGGATGATTCAAATGCAACAAACCGTCTGGATTAAGAGGCTGAAGAACGAAGTTCTTTGGCTTCCTTGACGATTCTGAAACGGTTAACCACCGACATGATCAGTGCGATGGCTCCTACAATGCCTATGCCAAAGTATCCCAGCCCATGAAGACGATAGATAGCCCAGGTAAGGGGATTGGCGCCGTCGCAGATACTGGATATCTGATCTGCTCCCTCGGGAATAGTAAAGTTTGCGTTAACTGCGGCCTGGGTAATGGAAGGCGCCAGATCCGTTGCAATCCAGAGACCCACCGCTACGGTAAGGAAACCGATGATCAGGGCGCGGAAACCGTTGTTCTTGACAATCGGAATGATCAGAACAAACATCCAGGGAAAGACCGCCAAGTCCGCAAAGGGTAGAACCTTGTTTCCGGGAAGAAGCACCGCCACAAAGACCGCCAGCGGAACCAGCACCAGGGAGACCGCCAGGGCCGTGGGATGGCCGATACCGACGGCGGAGTCAAGGCCGATGTAGATCTTGCCGCGGTTCTGGAAACGCTTGGTGATAAATTCAGAGGCCGCGTCGGAAATGGGAATGAGCCCTTCCATCAACATGGCCGCCATCTTGGGAATGAGTACCAGGACCGCCCCCAAAGTAACGCCCAAGGCCAGGGTTCCGGCCACATCCTTACCGGCCACAAAACCGATAATAAGACCAAGAACCGTACCTACCAAAATCGGCTCACCAAATACGCCGAACCGTTTTTGAAGCGTGGACATATCAATTTCGATTTTGTTAAGTCCCGGAATAAAATCGATGATCTTGTTCAGTACAATTGAAGTGGGGACAAAAGCTGCCGTAAAACCATGGGGCAGGGAAATACCGGGAAGATCGTTGTATTTTGCCAGCCCCGGCGCAGTATAGTCGCCTAAAACCAGAATAATCATTTCGTTAAAGATCATGGCGATAATACCGATAGTCTGACTTCCGGTAAGGATCGCCACAAGAGCACCGGTAAACGCAAAGTGCCAGTAGTCCCAAATATCAATATCGATGGTCTGGGTGGCATTAAAAAGCAGCATGATGATATTAACCACCAGACATACCGGTATGGCTACAGCACCCACCTGAGAGGCAAAGGCAATTGCCGCCGCCGCGGGCCAGCCTACGTCGATCACCGAAAGGGAAAGGCCAAAACGTTCCGACATCTGCTGTACAGCCGGTCCAAGGTTGCTGCCCATGAGGCCAATAACCAGATTAAGACCGATAAAGCCGACACCGACCGTTAGGCCCGCTCTAAGAGATTTCCCAAACCCCGCCTTAAGGATCACGCCAAAAATAAACAGGATAATGGGCATTACAACCGAAACTCCGAGGTTTTGAACATATCCGAAGAAACCGATTACACCGCCCCAGATTGTGGTCAACATTGCCATACTATACCTCCGCCTCAAAATAAAATCTTTTCATACGAAAAGATTATTGAACTGGTTCAAAAACCCGTTGGCTTTGGAACCGGCTATAGAATTTCCCAGTCCTAAATCCCTGTCACACAAGGTTTTAAGATTTGCGAAACATCCTGCATCCCAGGGAAGCTGTTCCAAAAACTAAAGCTTGGGAACCAGGCCTTACCTCATTTGTCCATCTCTTTTATTACCTTTTCCATTACCGCATCTACTCCGATACCTGTCAAAAACGGAATTCCACCAATAACGGGACATTTCGCATCCGTAGGTACCTGTGAAGTAGCCACACAGAAATCAAAAAGAGTAGATTTTGCGACAACTTCAGAAACCCTGCACTGGGTAATTTTGAATTTCCCTTCGTATCCTCTCTTAATCAACTCTTTGGTAAGCTTATCATTGACTGCTGTCGACGTAACAATCCCCGAACCGCATGCAAGCAAGATGCTCTTCATCTAAACCTCCTCAAACTCAACGTCAAATTATCTCCTGACATTTTGCAAATGTCAAGGAATTTTTTCATTTTTTTTCATTTTTCCATAAACACGGGGCCAAAACGAAGGATTTTCGGAATTGGCGCAAGAATATCGTCAAATCACCCTGTTTTTCTCTACAAAACGGTTTTTCGAAGGTTTTCAGGCATGGGTAGCTTCCCTTGACCGTAGTATTTGAAAGTTTCCGCCGCCTGATGAACCTGTTCGGGGTTAAGACAGGCAACCCTGTCACTCATGGAATGTGCATAAACATAGGTTTTGGCAGCTTCTTCCAGGTAAACACAGGAATAAAGCGCCTCTTTAAGCGAAGTTCCCAGGGCAATGACCCCATGACTCTTAAGGATTACGGCCAAGGTATCCCCGGCGTTTTCCACCGTCTGAATTCCCATGTCGATACTTGCCGCCGATGAGAAAGGACAGACCTTGACAGGACCTTTGGTAGCGTTAGGTAAGGTCGTAACAATACAAGGCAGCTCATCGGCCACAAGACCAACGGCGCTGGCATAGGGCTGGTGAGTATGAATCACTGAATTAATATGGGGCATATGCTTAAAAATATAAAGCAGGGCAATGGTATCTACTGACGGTGATCGCCCGCCTTCAATAATCTTTCCTTCAATATCTATTACAAGAACATCCGATGTCGTCATATCCTCATAGATCATTCCCGAAGGGGTTACGAGAATTTCTCCTGTCGGCATCCGCAGACTGACATTTCCGCCAGAAAGGGCAATGAGTCCATACCGATCCAGCTTGGTACCCGCGATACGAACCTCTTCCCGTTCTTTCTCAAAAAGCATAAGTTTCCTCCAAATCAAGGATCTAACCGTACAACAGCTGCGCTAACAGGGTTTGTCACAGGATTTATGGATTTTTGATGAGATGCTCGAGTTCATCCCAAATTTTTTCAGCCCCAACACCGGTTAACAAAGGAAGCCCATTTATCACCGGTATCTGAATTCCTTCCGGCGATCTGGAATTGGTAATGACAATATCATAATTTGCCGCCCTGGAAGGAATCTCGGCTATTTTACACTGGGCGCAGGTGTATTGGCCTTCCAGTCCCCTCTTTCTCATGGCTTCGTTAAGCCTATTGGTAACTACCGTCGAAGTAGCAACCGCAGTTCCACAGGCGATCAATATCTTCTTCATATCAAACTCCTCTAACTATAGCATACAAATATATATGATCACTGAACAAATGTCAAATTTTCCTGGCGGCAGAGATGATTCCGCCCCGTAAAACGGTTTTCTGTTCCATCATTTCCATACCAGCATAACTTCAACCAGATCATCGAAGTACGTCGTGGTCAATACAGTCCATTTGGTATGGAGAATCTTTGCTGAGGTAATATCACCGGTTCGCAGAGCAAAATGACTCTTAGACCCCACTGCGAATGACTCTCCCCGCCGCAGAGCAGCGGGGTATCGTCGATCTGCAAAGAAATTATTTTACTGTGGGGTCTACTACCATTTTTCGTTGATGTTACCAATTCGAACCGCCGCAGAGCGGCGGGGTATTAGACCCCACTGCGAATAAACTGTTGTCAACGTGATCGCAGGTTATCCTTAACCTGCCGGGAGGATTTATTCGAAGCCGTGTCGAATATCCCGCCCTTCTCAGGGCGGGGAAAGTCATTGTTTTCAATAAAGACAATTTCTATTTCGACCGTAACTTTACAGCAACACCCTTAAAAAACATTAAGCCCGAGGAATTCCTTGACATCCTCCTCGGTTGACAGGGAAACGGCTTTTTCAGCCACTTCCCTGCAGCGATCGAGGCTCACATTTCGGATGATGGAGACAGCCTGGGGCAGGGCCGAAGCGGTTACGCTGAGTTCTTCGACGCCAAGGCCGATGAGCACGGGAATTGCCATGGGATTACCGCCAAGTTCGCCGCATACCCCCGCCCATTTACCGTTTTTCCGGGCCGCGCGGGCGGTCATGCCGATGGCCCTCAGTACCGCGGGGCTCAGGGGCCGGTAGGACGAACTGATCTCTTCGTTACCCCGATCGACACAGAGCACGTACTGGGTAAGATCGTTGGTCCCCATACTGACAAAGCTGACCTCTTTGCACAGATCATCCGCAAGGAAAACCGCGGCAGGTGTTTCGACCATGACCCCCAGGGGCGGAATTTTATGCGCTATTCCCCTTTCGGCAAGTTCCGCCGAAGAGGATTCCACGAGCGCCCTGGCCTGGCGGAATTCACGCAGGGACGAAATCATGGGGAACATAACCCTGATGTCGCCGTGGACCGAGGCTCGCAGCAGCGCCTTAAGCTGGGTACGAAAAAGTTCTTCGTACTTGAGGGTAAGCCTGATGCCGCGGAGGCCGAGGAAGGGGTTTTCTTCTTTTGGAAGCGCCAGGGCTTTTACGTCCTTGTCGCCTCCGATATCGAGGGTGCGTATCACCAGCATGCCGCCGGAAAGTTTCAGGGCGGCCTCGGCGTACGCCTGGTACTGCTCTTCCTCGCCGGGAAGGCCTCCCCTCAAAAAGAGGAATTCGGTACGGAAAAGCCCCACGCTTTTGGCGCCAAAACCCTGGGCGTTCACCAAATCCTCCACGGAGCCGATGTTGGCCGAAAGGGTAATGCGGTGTCCGTCGGTGGTAACCGGCTCCAGATCCTTCATGGTAAGAAGCTCTTCCTGCCGTCCAAGGTAGGTCCGCCGCGCTTCCTCAAGTTCTTTCCGCTTTTCCGTATCGGGGTTCACGTAGATCTTCGCCTTCTCATAATCCCGCACGTCCAGAAAAAGCAGATCGTTTTTGCGGATGCTGGTCATCAAAGCCGGCGTTCCCACCGCCGCGGGAAGGGAGAGGCTTTTGGCAAGAATCGCCACATGGCTGGTAAGGCCGCCCTTTTCGGTAGCGAAACCCCTGATATTTTCGCGGTCCATCGCCGCCGTGTCCGAAGGAAAAAGCTCCTCGGCGACGACAATGCTTTCCGGCGGCAGCGCGGCCAGGGTTACCTCTTCCAGATTGAGCAGATTGCGAAGCACCCGTTTACAGACATCATTCAGATCGGCAAGCCGCTGGGCATTGTAAGAGCCGCCTTCCATTTCGGCAAAGAGGCCGCTGTACACCTTGTAAACTTCTTCGATTGCCGTTTCGGCGCGGCAGTCCCCCAGGGCGATTTTTTCGCGAATTTCGTCCTTAAAGTCCTCGTCCTCAAGCACCGTCATCTGGGCGCGGAAAATGTGTCCGTATTCCTCGCCCAGACTGCCCGAAAGCCTGGTCTTGATGCGGTCAAGCTCCTCACAGGCTTTTTTGAAAGCGTCCTCAAGGCGGGACTGTTCTTCTTCCGCGCCGCCGTACTGGCAGGGATCGTAGCTCAAGTCGGCGGCCTTGAAAAGATAGGCGGAACCCGATGTAATACCCGGAGACGCGGTCAAACCGGCAAGCAAAGAACTATCCGCCATTATTGCCCGCTTTTCATGTGGGCGCCCACCGCGGATTTGAGGAGCTGGTAAATTTCCGAAGCCGAAGCGGCCTTGAGTATGGTCTCCAAAACCTCGTTGTCCGAATAACTGGTGATAAGCACGTCAAGGAGATAGCCAATCTGCTTTTTTTCCTTAAGGGCAAACATTGAAACAAGCTGAATCTGGAGCTTCTCGTTGGGATCGCCCATCGAGGAAAACTCCAGCGGATTTTTCAGGCGGGCAAAAAGGATGATCGATTTGTTGACATGCTCGGCGTCGGTATGGGGAATGGCGATTTTATGGCCTTCCATAGGCAGGCCCGACGGATAAAGCCGCTCCCGTTCCAAAATGGCCGCGGGGAAGCTGTCTTTGACATAACCTTTTTCCAGAAGAAAATGCGCCATTTTATCCAGAACTTCCTCTTTTGTTCCTGCCTCAAGGCCGTCAATAATACAATCCGGTTTTAAGACATCATCAACATTCATAACCCTCTCCCATAATGATATAACGCCGCTCCAAAAGGCGGACTATTCAATACTACAACTGCTTTGACGCTTTGTCAAATGTAAAACGCTTATTGTCAAAAATCAGAAAAAACACTACGATACGAAGTATGAAGAAAGCTTTTGTTTTTGATCTTGACGGTACTTTGACCAACAGTATTTACGATATTGGCGACAGCGTTAATTTTCTGCTTGCCCGGCGCGGTTTACCGCTCCACAGCTACGAGGAATACAAAACCTATATGGGAATGGGCATTGGCGTTACCCTGAGCAAGGCTATGCCCGGCTACGACGGGCTGCCGCCGGAAGAACAGGCCGCTCTGCGCAGGGACTATACGGTCCATAACGAGGCGCACTGTCTGGACAAAACCCTTCCCTACGAGGGAATAAGCGAGGCCCTCGCGGAACTCCAGGGGCGGCGGGTTTTGCTCGGTATTTTTACCAACAAGCCCGAAATTTTGGGCCAAAAAATCGCGACGACCCTCTTTGCGGACGTTTCCTTTGCCTTTATCCTTGGCGGAGTTGAGGGCGCGCCGATGAAGCCCGACCCGGGCCGCGTTCTTGCCGAACTTGCCAAAGCGGGCGTTTCCCCCGCCGACACTGTTTTTGTGGGGGACGGCGCGCCGGACATTGTTACGGCAAAAAACGGCGGCATGTTCGCCTGCGGGGTGTCCTGGGGTTTTAAGGGCGCCGGGGAACTGGCCGGGGCCGACCTGATCATCGATCATCCCCGGGAACTTTTGAATCTTGAGTAAGGGACAGCGGCGTGGATTATGAAAAATTGCTGGCGCCGGTAAAAAGGGCGGCGCTGGAGGCGGCTAAATCCATCGCGCGGAATTCCGCGGGCGCGGATACCCCGGCGCGCCTTGAAACGCGGCGCAAGGGTCCCAATGATTTTGTTACCAAAGTTGATCTTGAAATCAGCGAATACCTGATGGCCGCCCTTCCCGCCCTGCTTGAGGGTTCGGTGGTAATTTCCGAAGAAAGCGCGGAAAATTTACATTCGACGGCGGCCCAGCGCTGGATCATCGATCCCATCGACGGGACGAATAACATTATCTTTGGCGCGCCGTTTTACGCGATTTCGATAGGCCTGACCGCCGAGACGGAGCCGGTCCTCGGCTGCGTCCTGCTGCCCGCCACGGGGGAACTTTTTTCCGCGGCAAAGGGCGGCGGCGCCCTGGCCGAAAACCTGTACTCTTCCGCGCCGCCAAAAGCTATTCGTGTACAGCAGGCGGACAGCCTGGGCGAACTTATCGTCATGGCCGAAACCGACCCGTACTTTGACCGGAACAGCAACCGTTCCGTCGAAGTGATCCAGGCCGTGTTCCGGCGCTGTATCGACTGCCGTATCACCGGCGCGGCGGCGATAGACTACAGCTACATTGCCGCGGGAAGGGCCGGCGTTCACTTTTGCCGTAACCTTAACGCCTGGGATTACGCGGGCGGCGCGGCGATCCTTGCCGAAGCGGGCGGCGTGATGAGCCAGTGGGACGGAACGCCCCTGACCTACCGGAGTAAACACTCAAGCCTTGCCTGCTGCGGCAGGGCGGTGCATGAAGAGATGCTGGAACTGCTTGAGGAATTTTGCCGGCCGGAAAGCCAGGTTTCTGCAGCCGGCTGACAACGGACTTTTAGACGAAAGGCCTGTGTCGCCGGCTGAATTCAGCGTTCCTGAACGCCCTGAAAACCCGAAGTTCAGCCCTTAAATCTGCGTACCGCTTCCGCTTTATCGGCGGCGTCGAAAAAGGCGCTTCCCGCGACGATGACGTCGGCGCCCTTTTCCCGGGCCAGCGCGGCGTTTTCGGTAGTGACGCCCCCGTCCACGGAGAGAAGGTAACGGTATCCCCGCTCTTCCCTCAGCGCTTTAAGCCTTACCAGTTTTTCAAGGCTTGACGTGATCATTTTTTGCCCGCCGAAACCCGGATTCACCAGAAGTACGAGGACAAGATCGAGTTCGCCCAGGAGTTCTTCAAGAAAGCTCACCGGCGTGCCGGGAACAACGCAGACTCCCGCCTTCATCCCCGCGTCTTTAATCAGGCGTATCATCCTGTTTGAGTGGTAAACCGCCTCGACATGAAACGTAAAATAATCGGCGCCCGCATCGGCAAAACTTTTTACAAAGTCCATGGGGTTTTCCACCATAAGGTGGCAGTCCATAACGAGTTTGGTAAGCGGCCTGAGGTCTTTAACCGTCTTGGGGCCAAAGCTCAGGTTCGGGGCAAAGTGGCCGTCCATAACATCGACGTGAATCCAGTCCGCGCCGGCTTCTTCTATGGACTTGAGCGCGGCGGCGAGGTTTCCAAAATCGGCGGCAAGCAGTGAGGGCGCGGCAAGGGCGCTTTTTGTTCCCATGGTTGTTCCTTTTATCGTTCCGGCTGTATATGACGTTTTGGCGGCCCGGACAAGGAAATGCGCAACATTTCCTTGTCCGGCAAAACCACAGCACGAGTCGCCAACGGCGGCAAAGCATATACAGTCCTGTTATG
This sequence comes from Treponema sp., assembly GCA_031283575.1. Lineage (GTDB taxonomy): Bacteria > Spirochaetota > Spirochaetia > Treponematales > Breznakiellaceae > JAIRYT01. The sequence continues at coordinate 8,786 of JAITBL010000017.1, forward strand.
CGTCATTTTTCCGTACTTTATAATTCATATTGTTCAATAATGGCTTGCCTTATTTTTATACTATCGACTTCATAATTGCTTATTGAATTTATGTTATTGTTTGTTATCATTATTTGCCCTTCATAAATATCCGATTTATTATAACCCTTTCCCCTCTTTGCGGTTGCTTCATTTCTGTGCTGGGGCGTAAAATCATGATGATTTTGAATGGCGCTATTCTTTAAAACCCAATATTTAATACTATCTCTATAAGCTGCAATCCATACAAAAACATCACAACATGATGGTTTTAATTGTTGAAAATTCATTAGAAAATTACCTTTTGACCTGGATGAAAAGGCTTTAACAATCATAGGTTCATCAGCCCTGTCCCTATTTTGAGCTCTTGATGCTTTTACTTCAATTTTAATAATTCCATTAGGATGTGATAAATACAAATCATATTCTTGATTATATGATGGATCCACCTTTTTATTTGGTCGTTTTAATAATGGTTCTACAGACATTAAATGACCAAGTCCCCATGTATCACCAAATGTTCTTGGCGCCATTTCAAAAAGATATAAATACAGATTTCGGTCTATGTAGTTATTTCTTAACTCAAGATATTCATCCAAAGACAATATTTTCTTTGCCAATAAAAATGAAATTATGTACTCAAATTTACTAAAAGGATAAACCGATTGAAGCGCTCCAAGATCCCTTTTAAAATTCTCGGAATTACCCAGTTTGTCAATCAACTTATCAAGGTCATGTTCCAATTTTTCCATTATAGAGCCTCTAATATATGTTGATATTCCTGATTTGATATTAAGAAATAGTCACAAATAATTTTATCAATTTCTTTTTGATAGCTCGCTATATTTGCATTATTTTTGTTAAATGTCCCGGAATATAAATTAAAAATATATTTATGCATTTTTTCATCAAATAATGGTATGGGCAAATCCTGAATATGGGATTTTAATACTTTTCTGGAATTGAATTTCTTTCTAAAAACAAAAGTATATATATCACTGTTGAATAAAGAGACTATTGTTTCCATTGGATAAGCAAATGAAATAAATAAATTCGCGCTGTTTAGTATCAAATTGTTGTTTGTATCCAGGGTGCATATAATACTGTCATTGATAAATCGATATACTATTTTCTTTTGTCGATAATATTCAATTGGAGCTACCTGTTGATATAACCCTGGATTAAAATCGATACAGTATTCGTTTTCCAAGAGTCTGTATTTCCCTATTTCTTTGCCTCTGTATATGCTTTCAAAATTCTTGTTGTTTTTGGCGGCAAATAAATGCTTTTTATTATCGCCAAGAACAATACCAAGCGCAAATATGGTATTCTCTTTTAAAGTTTTACACCTTGAATTATACAATTTGTCGATTATTTTGTTATCTTCTGTATTTATATTGGCGCTCACAATAAAATCCGGGGAACATATATTTTCCAGATTTATTCTATACTGTTTTCCCGCAGCATCTTCTATACTGACAGTACCGTTTGAAGGGATTTTTTTTATGTTTAATAAAATGCTTTCAGAAAGAACACCCTTGAAGGCATTACCCAGCAACTTGATTGAAATGGAATTATTTTTATTAAATAATATTTTTCGAATATTTTTATGAGTTGCAACATTGAGAAAAGAATACGGTAAAAAGAAATATAGTTCACCCTGGGCGCTTAGTTTTTTATATGAATTATACAAAGCTATGCTAAATACTTCAGAAGTTAACAGTTCGGGATAATTTTTTATTAGCGCGCGTTTTTTTTCTGCTGAATATTTGCTTCCCCATGGGGGATTGGTAATAATATAATCATATTCCCTGCATTCATTATTTGTAAATAAATCTTCATTTGTCTTTACGGTTATATCCTGTTTGGAAATATTGGGTTTAATATTTTTATCATTAAAAAACAGAATTAAATTTATATAGCATATTTTTAAGGCTGTTTCATCAATATCTTTTGCAAAAATAGTTTCCGGGTTATGATCCTTTGCCAAAACATTTAATAAAATACCGCCGCTGCCGCAACATGGATCAAGTATTGAGCGGTTGGATTTAATTTTTATTCCTTTTAATAAATATGACGGCGTATAATAAGAGCCTGTATCGGCTCGACTGGATATATTTTGAATTGATTGATAAAAAGCGCCCAATAAATCATCATCATAATTTTGTATTTCAATATCCAGAAATAAATTTTGTATCAGGTTATGATCTTTTGTTTCTTTTAGCCAGCCTGATAAAAATGTATCCAGCCTTGAACTGTCATTAATTTTCCATTTTTTTTCAATTAAACCGGCAGAAAGCAACAAAGAAAAAGAAAGCGCCAAAACACCTTCGTTAAAAGTTAAATTAGTATTTCCCAAACGGCTTATAAGCATGGTCAATAATTTTTTGCGCTTTTTATCGGTTATGCCCAAGAAACAAATATCATTTTTATCAAGATGTTTTCGATTTGCCCGTGAATTTAATCGTGTTTGATTATTTTTAATGGCCGCTATAATAAAGTTATAGGTTTCACTGCTATAATGGTTCTGCAGATCTGGCGGAGGTATAACTTGAGTTTTAATCCAATTATTAACAGTTGCCAAAGAAACACCCAAATCTTTGCCAAGCTCTTCCTTTTGTAAAAAATCATTCATATCTAACTCGTAAAACTGATTATTTGCAGGGCAGTTAATTCGTCGGTAATAAGGTCGGTAATGAGCTTTCCCTTGAGGGCCGAATAAATCGCGCGGGACTTTTGCTTGCCGCACGCTACGCCGATACGACGCTCAATGCGAAGGTAATCGCCGACATTGACGCCCACCACACGGTCATTGGTGGGTATATCCATAAAACGGCCTTCGGCGTCGTAATGATAACCGCACAGATGTCCAAAAGCGCCCGCGTCGGCAAGCTGCTGGGCTTCTTCAATCGTCAGAAAACCCGCTTTGACAAGGGAGCTGTCTTCGGGTTTGTCGGGGCTGAGGCCCACCAGCGCAAGATCCAGCGTCTTTGACTTTTCCATGCTTTCGCGAATTCCCGGTTCACTGAGCAGGGCGTCTTTCAGTTCTTTGGTTTTTACCAGTACCGGCGAGAGCACCGGATAATACCGCGCGCTGATTTTATTGGCAAGGATATGGGCAAGCTCGGAGCCGTCGTAGTACAGGGCCGAAGCGCCCAGTCCGCCCATGAGCTGCACTACTTCGCAGTTCATGTAACCGCATTTGGGAAGCTGGCGTATCGTATGATAGAGGCCGGTTCCCCAGGAAATACCGATACGCATACCGTCGCAAAACACCGACGACGCGAGAAAAGCCGCCGCTTCCTGACAGGTTTTGTACAGGGTCAGGGTATAATCGGCCTCGTTTGAAACCACGCAGACGCTTCGAAGACCAAAGCGGTCGGCCAGTAATTTCCCCGTTTCGGTGGAAAACGGGGAAAGATCGTTGATACGGATTTCGACGATACCCTTTTCGCGGCATTCCTTGAGAATGTTCGCCACCGTAGGCCGTGAAAGTTTGTAGAGCTCGGCTATCTCCGATTGGGACATGGAGTCGACATAGTAATGTTTCGCCACTTCGACCAGAAAATCAAAGGACTTATTCATTACCTGTCTCCTTTTACATTCCGGGCGGAAGATGAATGCAGCGTCCCAGCGCGTCCGCCGCCGCCTCCATCAGGGCCTCGGAAACCGTCGGGTGTCCGTGGACGATGTCCGCCAATTCGTGGACGGTTATCTCCATCGCCATAAGGGCCGCGGCCTCGTTGATCATTTCGGCGGCGCTCTGGCCGGCTATATGGACGCCCAGAATTTCGCCGTATTTGGGATCGGCGACAATTTTGACGAAGCCTTCCCCCGCGCCCGAGGCCAGAGCGCGGCCGTTTGCCGCGAGGGGAAATTTTCCCACAAGAACCGGCCCTTTTTCCCGGGCTTCTTCCTCGCAAAGGCCGACCGACGCCGCTTCGGGAAAACTATACACCGCGGAGGGCACAAAGTCCAGATGCGGTTTTCGCGGGGGAGCGCCCTTTATCCGGTTCCAGGCGTTGTCCGCGGCGGCCTCGGCCATCGCAAACGCGGCGTGGGCAAGCATTTTTTTGCCGTTAATGTCGCCCGGGGCATAGATTCCCGGCGCCGACGATTCCATATAATCGTTAACGATGACTTTGCCCTTTTCGCTCCTGATCCCCATATCGCCCAGGGCGGAAAGATCGCCGGTTCTCCCGATTGAGACCAGAACCCTGTCGGCGTCGATGTTTTTACCGCCGGCGAGAGAAAGCGTCAAGCCGCCCGGAGACGGCGTGATTTTCGCAAGGCCCGTACCGGTATGAATGTCGACGCCGCGTCCCCGGAGGGTTTTATGGATCAGGGCGGAAATGTCGGCGTCCAAAAGCGGAAGTATGCGGGGCATTGCTTCGACGATGGTGATCCTGCTGCCAAACGAATTAAAGATCATCGCCATTTCGACGCCGATGACGCCGCCCCCGATGATCGCGAGGCGCGCGGGCACTTCCGTCATATCGAGGATTGCGGTACTGTCAATGACGCCCGGACTGTCCAGGCCGGGAATGGGGAGCTTCGCGCTTTGGGAGCCGCCGGCAAGTATCACTTTTTTGGCGGCAAGCTGCTCGCCGCCCGCGCTGACGGTAAAAGCGGCGGAACTTTGGCCGGCGAGCTTTCCTTCGGCCCTGATCACATCGACCCTGTTCGCCTTGAGCAGGGCCCCCACGCCCGAAGTGAGTTTTTTTACCACGCGGTTTTTTTCGGCCACCGCGGCGGCCATTTCGACTTTAACTTCACCAGGGGGAACCACAACGCCCCGCTTTGAGGCGCCGGCAATCTCGTGGATCAGTTCGGCCGTTTTAAGCAGGGTTTTCGTGGGAATACAGCCGCGGTTAAGACAGGTTCCGCCCAGCTCGTCTTTTTCGACAAGGATCGTCTTTGCCCCCAGCTGGGCCGCCCTGATCGCCGCCACATAACCCGCGGGACCGCCGCCGATAACCGCAATGTCACATTCCCTCGCCATCGCCTTCTCCTTCATTCGCAGTGGGTCTCTATCCCGCCCTTCAGGGCGGGAAGCTTCACGAAGCTCGCTCTACAAAGCCGCGTCCGCGGACCTTATCCACCGCCCGCGTTCGGGATCAATTATACCAGAATCAAGAGGGGCGCTTCCAAAATATCCTTGATCTTTTTAAGGAATATTGAGGAATCCGCCCCGTCAACAATACGGTGATCGTAGGCGAGCGAGAGCCCCATCTTTTTACGGTTTACGACTTTTTCGCCCTGCAGCCTGAGTTCGTCCACGATCGCGCAGACCCCCAGAATGGCCGCCTCGGGCGGGTTGATGATGGGGGTAAACGAAGTGACGCCGTACATGCCGATGTTGGAAACGGTAAAGGTGCCGCCCGACATTTCATCGGGGGCAAGCTTTCCTTCGCGGGCTTTGGCGGCAAGGGCCGCGGCGCGGGAAGAAAGGCCGAGGATGCCGCAGTCCTGGGCGTCGCGGATAACCGGCACCACGAGTCCCCTGCCGGTGGCGACGGCCATGCCCAGATTGACGCTGCCCCGGTAGACAAGTTCATTGCCGTCCAGCACGGAGTTGACGCGGGGATTAAGCAGCAGCGCCTTAACGACGGCGGCAAGCACAAAGTCGTTAATGGTAAGTTTTGCGTCAACGCCGTTTGCTTCGAGTTCGGCGTTGAGGCGGCCGCGTACTTCCAGCATATCGCTTACATCGGCCTTTATGTCGGCGGTAACTTCCGGTATGGTCTGCCGGCTTTCGCTCATGCGCTTTCCGGTAACGCGCTGGATATTGGTAAGGGGAACGCGGGTATCGGCGCGCGTTTCGTTTTTGCGGGAAGCGCCGTCCGGCGCAAGATCCTGCTTGAGGATCTTGCCGCCAAAACCGGAACCCCGCACGCCGGCGAGTGAAATCCCTTCGGCGGCGGCGATGCGTTTTGCCAGCGGCGTTGCGGCCGCGGCGCCTGATTCGACGTCGGCGCGGCGTATCTCGCCGTATCTGCCGCCCGCCGTAAGGGCGGCAAGATCAACGCCGCGCTCTTTGGCAAGAGCGCGCGCCGCCGGCGTTGCCCGTACGGGACCGCCGGCCGCATCCGAAGCCGCGGCGACTGCGGGCGCGGATACCGCGGCCGCGGGAGGCGCGGAGGCTTTTGCCGGCGCGGGACCGGCGTCAACGGGGACGCTTTCGCCGGCTTTTCCCACCCAGGCGATAACTTTGGTCACCGGCACCGTTTCGCCGGCTTTTCCCAGAATGGCAAGGATCACGCCGTCGTAATCGCTTTCCAGTTCCATAGTGGATTTATCCGTTTCGATCAGGGCGACGACATCGCCCTTTTTGACACTGTCCCCGGCGTTAACCCGCCATTCGATGATGACGCCTTCTTCCATGGCCATGCCGGTCTTCGGCATGATGATTGAATTGGCCATACGTTACCTTCCTTCCGCTTAGAGCAGCGACTCAATTGCCGCGGTGATTTTTTCTTCGGTGGGAACCACCTGGGCTTCCAGATGGGGATTGTAGGGAATCGGCGCGTCGAGCCCTCCCAGACGCCTGATCGGGGCGTCCAGATAGAAAAAGGCGTCGCTGTCGGCAATGACGGCGGCCAATTCCCCGCCAAAACCTCCGGTCTGGGGCGCTTCATACACCACCAGAACGCGGCCTGTTTTTTTGGCGCTGGCGACAAGGGTTTCCCTGTCAAGGGGAACCAGGGTACGGACATCGGCCACTTCGATGTCAACGCCTTTCCCTCCGGCGAATTCTTCGGCCACCTTGAGGCAGCGGGGAACCATGCGCCCGTAGGTGATGATCGTCAGATCTTTGCCGGCGCGTTTTATGTCGGCCTTGCCCAAAGGAATCGTATACTCCTCGGCCGCTTCGGGCACCGGCCCTTTGGTCCGGTAGAGGAGCTTTTGCTCAAGAAAAACCACCGGATTGGGATCGTAAATCGACGCCTTGAGAAGGCCCTTGGCGTCGTAAGGCGTCGAGGGAATGACGACCTTGAGGCCGGGGATGTTACCAACCCAGGCTTCGGGGCTCTGGCTGTGCTGCTCCGCGGCGCCGGTGCCGGAACCCGCGGGGGCGCGGAGCACCATGGGCACAGAACCCTGGCCGCCGAACTGAAAACGGTTTTTGGCGCCCTGATTGACAAGCTGCTCCATCGCCAGCGTGATAAAATCGCTGAACATAATTTCCACAATGGGAAGCAGCCCCGTCATCGCCGCGCCCACGGCGCAGCCGGTGATCACCAGTTCCGAAATGGGCGTATCGCGCACCCGCTTGTCGCCGAATTCTTCGAACATACCCCGCGACACCCCGAACGCGCCGCCGTATATACCGACATCCTCGCCCATAAGGATAATCCGTTCGTCCTTCCTCATCTCTTCACACATGGCCTCTTTCAAGGCTTCCGCATAGGTTATTTCACGCATATATACTCCTCGATACCCGCGGCCGCGCCGCGGGCGTTAAATTTGGAAAGGAAGCGTATTCTCCTTCCTTTTGTACTTAAAGTACAAATCCCCGTTTGGGTTTTTGATCCCGCACGTCGCCGGCGGCGTATACATCATCAAATATCCGGTCAATGGAAAGCTCCGTCGAGGCGTTGGCAAATTCCACCGCGGCGGCGATATCGTCCCGGGCTTTTTTGTCGAAGCTTTCGATCTCGGCCTGGGTAAAAATTTTTTCGTCCAGCAGGTATTTGCGGTAACGGAGTATGGGACACTTTTCTTTCCAGGCGGCAACTTCATCCTTTGTCCGGTACACCTGGGAATCGCTCTTGGAATGGCCCATCCAGCGGTAGGTGTTAAGGACCATAAACACGGGACCCTCTTTGAGAATATATTCACGGGCTTTTTTCGTTTCTTCGTAAATGGCAAGTATGTCGTTGCCGTCCAGGGCAATGCCCCTGATTCCATACGAAGAGGCCCGTATCGAAATATCGCCGATATTCATCGAACGGCTTACATGGGTCGACATGCCGTAATAGTTGTTGGTACAGACAAAGAGTACGGGCAGCTTCCACACCGAGGCAAGGTTGAGGGCCTCGTGAAAAGCGCCTTCGTTCGTCGCGCCGTCTCCGAAAAAACTCACCGTAATGTTGGGTTTGCCGAAATACTGCTGGGAGAGCGCCGCTCCGGTCGCCACGGGAATACCTCCCCCGACAACGCCGTTTGCGCCGAGGCTTCCTACCGAGAAGTCGGCAATGTGCATACAGCCGCCCTTCCCCTTGCAGTAGCCTGATTCTTTGCCAAGAAATTCGGCCATCATGCGTTTGATGTCCATACCCAGGCCTATACCCTGGCCGTGGCTCCGGTGAGTCTGGGCTACCATATCGTCTTTTTCGAGGGCCGCGCAGACCCCCACTCCGGTGGCCTCTTCGCCGATACAAAAATGGGCGGTACCGTGGACCTTGCCTTCCACAAAAAGCCGCGCCGCGGTTTCTTCAAAAGTACGGGTCTGCGCCATTTTCAGGTACAAATCGGCGTATACTTCCCGGGACAGTTTCATTCAAAACACCTCCATCGCTGATATGAGCCTGTTCCAAAACTAATTGACTGTACGCTAACGCGCACGGTTTTGAAACAGGCTCTTGCAGTTTTTCAGGCTTTCAGCCTTGCAAAACTGCTAATTTTAAGGTTGCTGTCCCAAAACTGAAGTTTTGGAACAGCCTCATATATTAAAATTTTACACTTGTATTTAAGTTTTGTCAATTGTAAAACAAAGAAAATCACCCGGGACACGGGTTTGATACCTCGAAAGGCGGGCTCTTGCGGCGGGGTTCATTCTTCCGAAGACCGGATAAGGATTTTTATTCCCCGTTTTTCCCGAACATCGGTAAAAGCTTCCAGCCAGTTTTCCAGGGGATAGATTTTTCACGTTTTTTACCCAAGGAAACACCGGAAAACCTCGACATGAACAGGGAAAACAGGTAGAATGATCCCATGTTTGGCTTTTTTCAGGGTTTGAAAGAAGAAAGATGAACGAAGAAAAAAGAAATAACATGTATCCCGTTACGGTAATCGGCGCCGCCAACATGGATATATCGGGCTTTTCCTCGCGGCCCGTCAACATGGCCGATTCAAACCCGGGTCATGTGGAATACTACCCGGGCGGCGTCGGCCGCAACATCGCCGAAAATTTGCTCCGTATCGGGGCGGATGTCCGCCTGGTCAGTGTTTTTGGCGACGACCCTTCGGCCCAGCGGCTTATCGATCACAGCAAGAGTATAGGCCTCGACATCGGCGGGAGCGTGTTTCTTTCCGGGGCCTCTTCATCGGTGTACATTGCCCTTATGGACAGCAACGGCGAAATGCGCCTCGCCCTTTCGGACATGAGTATTCTCGAACGGCTTTCGCCCCGGGATCTGGAGGAACGGGCGGACCTTATCGCCAAAAGTTCCGCCATTCTGGCCGACGCGGGGCTCTCCGGGGAGACGCTGGATTTTATCCCCAGGCGTTTTACCGGCAGCCCCATCTACCTCGACCCTGTCTCATCCCGCAAAGCCGAAAAAGTACGGAGCTTTGTGGGTGCTTTTCACACCCTTAAACTGAGCCGTATGGAGGCTTCGACGCTGTCGGGAATCGAACTGCCCCCGCCTGAAGCCATATCGCGCCAGGCGATAAAACCGTGTGATAAAATGGAATTTTCCGGCGCCGTTTCAAAAACCCTCCGCAAGGGACTTGAAGCCGCGGGGGCCCATTTTATCAGACAGGGTTCCAAAAGGGTTTTCATCACCCTGGGCAAGACGGGAGTTTACTTTCGATCGCCTGCCGACGAATTTTTCTATCCCATCCGCCAGGCGACGCCGGTCAACACCACCGGCGGGGGCGACGCCTTTATGGCGGGAATTATCTATGGCACGGTCCACGGCATGGAAGATCGGGAGCTGCTCCCCTTTGCCGCCGCCATGGGCGCCATCACCGTACAGAGTAAAATGACCGTTTCACCGGAAATGAATCTTGAACTGGTACAACAGAGAATACGCGCGCAATCGGAGTAAAAAAATGAACCAGCATCTTGTATGCTCAAGCGAAGTAAAAACAGCCCTGGAAAACGGCGGCGCGGTGGTCGCGCTGGAGACAACGATTATCTCCCACGGCTTTAATTATCCGGAAAACCTCGAATGCGGGCGCGAATGTGAACGCGTAATCCGCGAGGAAGGCGCCGTGCCGGCGACCATAGGCATCGTAGACGGCAGGATCGTGATCGGCCTTGACGATGATGAAATCCGCCGCTTTGCCGGCGACCGGAGTATCCCCAAGTGCAGCCGCCGCGACGCCGCGGCTATTGTCGCGCGGGAAGGATGCGGCGCCACCACCGTGGCGGCGACCATGCTCTTTGCCCGCATGGCGGGAATACGTTTTTTCGCCACCGGCGGTATCGGCGGAGTCCACCGCGGGGCAAACCAGACGTTTGACATTTCCGCCGATCTGGAGGAACTGGCCCAAACGGAAGTGGCGGTGATCTGCGCCGGCGCCAAATCGATCCTCGACATTCCCCTGACGCTGGAATACCTGGAAACAGGCGGAGTCACCGTACTCGGCTACGGAACCGGCGCTTTTCCCGCCTTTTACCTGCGGGATTCCGGCTGCGCCGTCGACTACCGCGTGGAAAACGCCGGCGAGGCGGCGCGAATGTTTAAAATAAAGGAAGAATTGGGACTTAAGGGCGGCGTGCTCATTTGTAACCCCATTCCGCTTAAGGACGAAATGGAAAGCGCTTTTATCAACGGCAAGATACAAGCGGCCCTTGACGAAGCGCAAAAACAGGGAATCAGCGGAAAGGCCGTCACCCCTTTCCTTCTGGCGGAACTCCACAAAACCACCGGCGGCAAAAGCGTGGAAGCCAACAAAGCCCTCGTGTTTAACAACGCGCGCACAGCCGCGCAAATCGCGCTGGCGTACCGTGAACTTGCCGGCCGGAGTTGAAATCAGCCTGGAGAGAGCGCGGCCGGCTTGGCGTCAGGCGGATGTCTCACGCTCAATCGTGCGACGGATTCTTCCGTACCTTCTCAATGGCCTGCGCAACGGCCGTTTTAAGGGTACGGGCATAATCGGTCTCGTTCATCGCCTGCGCCGTGTACTGGGTTCCCAAAAGCGAAACGCGGTAAAGAGGTTTGACCGCGTTGAGGGCAACGGCCGCCATATCGACGACGCACTCATTACACCTGCAGATGGGATTGGCATAGACGGCAAGCTGCTTCTCCAGATCTTCAATGACAAGTTTTTCCGCTTCGTTTTTCAAAATATCAAAATCGTATTCATCCGTAAAAGCCATATTCTTCCTCCGTTGTCAAGTATAAAGACCTAGGGGTGTCTCGTCAAAGGTACAAATTTGGCAAACCTCGGCAGGAACACAATGTCCATGGCGCCCACCGGCCCGTTCCGCTGCTTGGCGATAATGAGCTGGGTGGTTCCGTCGCCCTCGGCGCCGGCCTTGAGTTCCGACTCCCGCTGGCGGTGCAGAAATATCACGAGGTCCGCGTCCTGTTCAATCGAACCCGATTCGCGGATATCGGAGAGGTTGGGAACCTTGCCTTCGGCGTCGCGGCGCAGCTGGGAAAGGGCCACCACCGGTATATCCAGTTCACGGGCAAGGCTTTTTAGCGAGCGCGAAATTTCGGCAATCTGCTCGTGACGGGGAATCTGGTAGTTGTCGCTGGTGATCAGGGTCAGGTAATCGATAAAAATGATCCTGACGTCGTGGAGACTCTTGAGCCGCCGCGCCTGGGAGCGCAGGTCCAGCAGCTTCATGCCGGGGATATCGACAATATACAGGGGTACTTCGTAGAGCCGCGCCATGGCCGTGGTAATTTTGCCGAATTCATCGGGGCGGATAAAACCGCTGCGGATTTTCTGCGATTCCACCAAAGCCTCCGATGAAATGAGGCGCAGCGCCAGGGCCATTTCCGACATTTCCAGCGAAAAAAAGGCGGCGGGAATTTTTTTTTCCACGGTAATGTGGGCGGCCATGGTCAGGGCCAGGGCGGTCTTGCCGACCGAGGGCCGCGCGCCGATGATCGCCAGCTCCGAGTCCTGAAAACCCGAAGTAAGCCGGTCCAGCTCATCAAATCCCGAGGGAATTCCCGTATATTCGCCCTTGGAATGGTAGAGTTTCTCGATCATGTCAATCGCTTTGGGCATAAGCTCGTGGGCGCTGGTATAGCTGATCGTCTGGCGGGATTCGCTCAGTTCAAAAACTTTTTGCTGGGTTTCTTCGAGGATAACGCGGGATTCCACCGAATCGTCAAACGAGCGGGTATTGACTTCGCCTGAAACGCGGAGCAGGGCCCGCCTTAACGAACAGTCCTGAATGATCTTCGCGTAATAGTCGATATTGGCGGCGGAAGGAACCACGCTGGTAAGGGAGGCGACATAGGCCGGCCCTCCCGCCATGTCCAGTTCGCCCATGGAACGGAGTTCGGCCACCACGGTAATGATGTCCGCTTTTTGCTGGTTCTGGTTGTAGAGGTTAAGGGCCGCCTGAAAAATCCGCCCGTTGGCGTTGGAATAAAAATCATCTGCCTTGATAAACTGCAGCGCGATATCAATGGCGTCGTTATCAAGCAGAATGGCCCCGAGCGCGGCCTGTTCCGCCTCGTCATTATGGGGCGGAATTCTATCCTTCAGGCCGGCCATGATTATTCGGCGGCGGTGGCGGCTGTTTCGGGCGCGGTATTCTCCGCGGCGCTTTCACCCGTTTCGGGCGCGGGGGTTTTGTCTTCGGCCGCTTCGCCGCCGGACGCGGCGCTTTCGGTTTCGTTCCTCGGGCGGCGGCCCCGCGGCGGAACGGGCGTCCTCGATTCCGTTTTGACCGGCTGTCCCTCTACCGTCACGGCGCATTCGGCGGCGGCGCTTTCGTACAGTTTTACGGCGATCCTGTACCTGCCCACGCTCTTGATCGTATTGCCGGGGATTTCGATCCTTTTCCGTTCAACCTGAAAGCCCTGGCGGGCCAGTTCCTCGGCAATGGTCTGCGCGGTAACGGCGCCGTAGAGCTTTCCGTTGGCCCCGGCGGGCATGGTAAGGACGAGGGCAAGCGCTTCGATCTTTTCTTTAAGGCCCGCCGCGTCCTGCCGCTTGGCGGCCTTGCGCGCCTCGATTTCACCGCGCCGCGCTTCAAAAAGTTTTAAGGTGCTTTCGTTATAGGGAAGCGCGATATCCCGCGGAAACAGATAGTTGCGGGCGTAGCCTTTCGCTACATCCTTGACATCGCCCTCTTCGCCGAGGGTCGGCAGATCCTTGTTCAAAATTACTTTCATGCACAAGCTCCGTAAAAGAAAATTGACCGCCCTACGGGCAGACGACCGTTCCTGCGAACGGATGGACACAGCCGCGAGAAACCCGCGGTCACCCCTCCGGAGTAGGAGGAGGTCCGTTTTGTTTGGGCGGGCGCAGGGGCACCCAGTTTTCCGCGATGCCAAGCAGGACCAGCGCCATCAGCGCCGCCGCATTCACCCTGGGACTTAAAAGTACCAGTACCAGAGCAATGTTGGCGGCAATACGCAGGAACGGCGGCAGACGGGCCAGGAGATACGCGGCAATGCCGCCCCCCTGGGCAAGATAGAGTATAGCACAGAGCACGAGAACATTCCATCCGGCAATCTCAAGCGGCTCCAGACGAACGATACGGCCCGCCAGCACCGCGCCCAAAGAAAGCGACAACACATAGATAAGGAAGGCGCCGGTTTTAAAAGCGGCAAGTCCTTCGCCGCGGGGAGCGCGCCGCAGAAAGTACATCAGGATACCGGCAAACTGGCGGCTCAGGGCGAAAAGTATCATGCAGGAAAAAAGCACGCCGCCCCGCATTCCCATAAAAACCATGCCGTCCACCAGATCGGCGGCGTTGACGGGCAGACCCTCGGCAATCGTTTCCAGGTAAGCGCGGAATTCCCCGTTTTGTCCCAGACGCGCGATAAAGGGCATGAATACGGCCGTTCCCGCGATTCCCCCAAGCGCCAAACGGTACGCGTACGGCAGGCGTTTAAGAACCAGGGGCGCGTGAATCCAGGTAAAGAGCAGAATCGCCGCCCCAAAACAGATCGCGTTCCATACCAGGAGCCGGGCGTCCAAACCGTAGCCG